>CAZDNN010000246.1:0-8927 GCA_964506385.1 uncultured Planctomycetota bacterium | reverse complement strand
CACCGTAGTCCCAGCGCCCGAGCTTCCCGTCGATGTAGAAGCCGCAGGTGTGGGTGTCGATGTCGGCCGTCGCCCCCTTCGCCGTGACGACGACCTCGGGCCGCGAGCGCTTGCCGACCCAGAAGAGGTCGAGGTGGAAGGGCAGGCGCTTGACCATGGCGTATACGCCGAAGGCGTCGAGGCGGCGATTGTGTTCGTCGAAGCTGTCGGGGTCGTTACGCACGCGGTTGGCGAAGATCCCGTGGATCTCTGCCGCCGGGGTGTCGGCGATGAGCTTGACGGCGTCCCACGTGTAGCGGCCCACGTTGCCCCACTCGCCGGGGCCCCAGATGCGGTTGTCGCCGTAGAAGATGGCCTGGCGGCCGACCTTGAGCCCGAAGGGCGTGCCGCCGATGTGGAGCATCTCCAGATATGCCTGCCGCAGGTCGAGCGGGTTCCAGAAGGGGCAGGAGTGGATGACGGCGGGGAAGTCGTCCTCCGTGAAGTCCGAGCCGTGTGCCCGCGCGTCCTGGAGCTGGACGAAGAGGCGGGCCTCCTCGGCGAACCGCACGGCAAGCTCCAGCCGCGTCCGCTGGAGCAGGAAGCCGTCGCTGTGCAGGTCGTCGGTGCGGCGGTCGGCGTAGCGCTGCTGGCTGAAGTCGTTGCGGCGCTCGTAGCGAAGGCGCACGCTGCCGCCGATGTCGAGTTGGAGGGGGCCGAGCGGGATGCCCTTGAGCGCATCGCTCCAGTGAGGCTTCTTCTGTCTCTTGCCGCCGCTCTCGGGCGCGGTGCCCGCCGCGGTCCGTCCCCCCAGTGCCATGAGTGCGAGCACGATGGCCGCCGCCCTTCTCTCGGCCATGCGCCGTCTCCCTTCTGCGGCCCGGCAGAGCCCTCGTTCTGAGTCCTCATCGCGTCGTGTGACCCGCCTGCGTGAGGAAGGGCTCCCGGCCCGTCCGGCCGCCGCAGGCGGCATAGGTTCCACTCGTCTTCCGGTGATCCATTCGATCTGGCGGGCGGCGCGTGACGGAGAATGCCCGCATGGCCGGGGTCAGACGATGGCGTCGAAGCGGTGGGTGGGCTGTGGCCGGGCCGGGGCGAAGCTCTCGATGTGGGCAATCGTGGCCTTCAGGGTGCCGGCGCAGGCCGACTCCAGGCACTGCTCTACGAGGGCCCGCAGTGCTTGAGGCCCGATGCACACGCGCGCGTTGAGCAGCAGGGCAGCGTGTCGGGGCGCCCCCACGATGGCGCCGCGGATCGACGGTGCGCTGTCGCCGCTCGTCAGATTCGCGATCAGGCTGCTGCCGCCCGCCTGGAGATGGAGCTTGAGGTGGGCGACCTCGGCTGCCCGCCTCCGCAACGCCTCCTGCTCAGCGCGTCCTGTCCTTGGCGTCTGCGCGCCGCTGGCTGCTGGCGGCAGCGCTTCTGGCGGCCCGCAGCAGAGCGCTGACGGCGTCGCGGTAGTGCTCCAGGGTCTCGACCCATCGCGCCAGGCAGGCGCGCCCGCGGGCGGTCAGGCGGTAGAGCCGCTTCGCCGGCCCCCGCTCAGACACGTCCCACGACGCGACCACCAGCTCCCGCTCCTCCATCGCCCGCAGGAAGCGGTAGACCCCTGACGGATCGGGCTTCTGCCCCTCGAACGGCGGCATCTCGGCGAGCTGCTGGGCGATCCGATAGCCGTGCAAATCCCCCCGGGCCAGGATGGCCAGGATGGCCGGCTGAATCAGCTTGTCGAGGGTGCCACCCGAGCAGGGGCACTCGTCGAAGGCGGCTGATGGGGTTGCTCCACTAGTTGACATACTCATATACCTCCTGCTAGGATTGTGCGCATCGGCCGTCTCTTGTCAACGGCGTTTTCATCTGTGGCGGCACCCGCAGCGGCCACAGGCCCTTGGATGGAGGATAGCGCGATGATCGGGCCACGACAACGCTTGCTGGGCAAGGCCCTCGCCTTCGCCTTGGGCTCGCTGCTGCTCACGGCAGCCCACGCAGCGGAGCGGGCTGAGGCGGCGCAACGCCTCGAGGTCTTTGCCCCCTGGTGCATGGAGAAGCGGCTGCGGCGGGTCGTCGAGATCTTCCAGGAGGGCTGCCCGACGACGCCCGTGCGGTTCACCACAGGCACTCCGGGCCTGCTCATCAAGAGGGTGAAGGCGGGCGCGCGGCCCGACGTCTACATCGCGATGGGGCCGGCCGAGGTGGACGCGCTCGGGGCGCTTGGGCTGACTGTGCCTGGCTCGCAGCGGGAGCTCCTCAAGCAGACCCTCGTGCTCGCCGTCTCGGCGGCAGCGCGGGATAGGGTGAGGGGCCTGCGCGACCTGGCCCGGCGGGACATTGAGGCCGTCGGCATCGGCCGGCCCACGCTGACCTGCGGGAAGCTGATCCGGGTCGCGCTCAAGAAGGCCGGCGTGCTGGAGGCCGTAGAGCCGAAGGGCATGGTCTCACCGCTGCGCTCGCTCGTCGTCGGCGACGTGGCTGCCGCCGTGATCTACGAGCAGTGCTGCTACGAGGAGGACCTGTTCGTCGGCGCGGAGGTCCCGCGCCGCGGCATCGCTGTGGCGAAGCGGCTGCCGCCGGAGCTCTGCGAGCCGTTCCCTGTGCTCGCCGTCGCCCTGCGCACCGATGTCCGTCACCCGTCGGCCGGCGCCTTCATCCGCGCCCTGGTTGAGAAGCGGGCGCAGGACATCCTGCTCCGCCGCGGCGAGTGGTCCTGCCCGATCTGCGAGATGGAGTAGCCTCCCAGCGCCGCCGCGGCCCGATCACTCCGCGTGAGGGTCGTGGGGCCAGACGGGGTGGAACAGGGGGATGCCGCCGAACTCCTTCGCGCGGAAGGTGAGTAGGAACTTCTGGGTTTCCTCCGAGAGCAGGAAGTCCGACAGGGCACGGGCGCCCTTGTGGTTGGCCTGGGGAAGGCGGGCGGGGTTGGCTTCCATCACGATGTAGGGCCGCCGCATCTTCGGGTCGGCCTCGACCATGACCTGCATCTTGCCTTTGGGCATCTTGCCGAGGAGCACGGGCATGCGGCCGACGACGACGTAGGCGTTGTGGCGTTGGGCGAAGAGCAGGATGTTGTGCTTGTCGTCGGCCTCGTCGCGGAGGATCCAGTCGCCCTTGCGCTCGACCTCCGCGCGGTGGCAGGCGCGATGCCATACCTCGCGGGGTCCCATGCTGAGGCAGTCGATGAACTTCGCCTTGGCCTCAGCGATGCGGCGGAGGGCCTCGTCGCCGCTCTTCATCCCCTTGATCTTCGCGGGATCGCTCGGCGGGCCGACGATGACCAGGTTGTTGCGTGTCCAGGGCCGCATGCGGGTGCCGTAGCCGTCGGCCACGAGGTCGGTCGTGATGTCGCCCGAGTGCATGGTCAGCAGGTCGGCCTTGCCCTCACGGAATGCCTGGGCCAGCATGGGGCGCTGGCCCGTGATGACGACGACCACCTTGAGGCCGGTCTTTGCCTCGAACCGCTTCGCGATCTCGTCCCAGAGCCCCGTCATCGTCATGCCGCCGATGACGGCGGTGCGGACGATGCCGGGCCGGGGCTCCACGCTCCTGGCCGGCCACCGTCCGCCGCCGCGGCCCTCGCCCGCAACCGCCATGAATGCCACCAGCAGGACAACCCAGAGCACGAGTCGCTTCATCGCATGCCTTCTCATTGGAGTGGTTTCTGGTTGATGCCGCTGGAGCCGGTCTCCCAGCGGACGTCCTCGCGATGGGGGTCGCCGGATCGGCAGCCGAGGTAGTCGCCCGTGAAGCTGTCCACATGGGTGTCGAGGAACACCAGGTTGGCCTTGCCGTCGTGGCGCGGCTCGACGTCGCAGGGCTTCTTCGAGGGGACGGTGGAGGAGTACTCGGGGCCGGAGTCGGCGATGAGCACAGTGCGTGTGGGCCTTGGGATCTCGACGATGCGGTGCGGCTTCGGGCGGATCCAGGGCGAGAGATACATGTTCTGGCCGTAGGGCAGGAAGTGGAACCAGTCGGTGTCGCGGGCGCTGGGGCACACGAAGATGGAGTCGTCGCCCTCCTTCGGCCGCTGGTCCTTCTGGATGAGCTCGTAGTAGGACGGCTCGCCCGCATAGTAGGGCAGGGCGTTGAACCAGTCGGACGCTCGGTCGATCTTCGTGAGCTTGCGGACGCCTTGGCCGCGGCGTGGGATGTAGTCGTCGTGGTCATCGAGATAGAGCGAGAGAGCCTGGCCGAGCTGGCGCAGGTTGCTCTTGCACGTGGCGCTGTGGGCCATGCCCCGCGCCTTGTGCACCACGGGCACCAGCAGGGCCATGAGCACCGCGATGACCGAGATCACCACGAGGAGCTCGATGAGGGTGAAGGCGTTCCTGGCTCGCCTGATCAGCATGTTAGCTCCTGCGGCGTCGCACGACCGCGACCATGCCGATGGCAAGGAGGGCGAGCGACGCAGGCTCGGGGATGTTGGCCGTCAGCTCGAGCGCGGGTGGGGTCCGGGGTGCCTTGATGCTGCGCGAGTTGAAGGTGAAGCCGATCGCGTCGTCCACCGCGGTGAGGAAGAGGCCCACGTCGCCGCCGGCCTGGATGTCGGCCACGACCGGCTCGGGCAGGGCCAGCTCGAAGCTCAGCTCGACGTCCTCGCCGACGTTCGAGTAGACGCCGAGCACGAGGTCAGTCTGCGGGTCGAGGATCGAGAACTCGTCCTGCCAGGCGACGCCGTCGGTCTTGGGCTTCTGCGGCTTGCCTGTGCCCTCGGCCCACTGGTCGTTGGCGATCCAGCGCACCTCGAACCGCCCGATGCCCTGGCTGAAGATGGGGTGCGTCGGCGCGGCCTGCTCGGTCAGCCTCAGGACCGCGTGTGTAGGGAACCACGCCAGGTCGCCGAAGTGCGCGGCGGCGTCGGCCACGAAGCCCGAGAGGCCGAACCGCAGGAGCGTGTCGGCCGCGCCGGTCGCCTGGCCCGAGGCGTTGGTTGCCGTGCTCCCGGATACCGACAGCCCGCCGCCCCCGCCGTAGTTGCCCGTGGGGGCCAGCTCTCGCACGAAGGTGTCGGCCGACGGCGTCACCTCCGCCGTGAACGGCACAGCCGCCGCCGGGACGGCCACTGCCACAGCGACCAGCACTGCAAGTCCTCGCCTCATCGCCTCGTTCTCCTCAGAGGTCAGGGGTTCATGACCTCGTCCTTCACCACGGACAGATCGGTGTCGTCCAGAGCGCCGCTGTCGTCGGCGTCGCAGGCCCATGCCTGTGTGGAGCCGATGGCTCCGCCGCGCAGGATGTGGGCCTTCACGAGGGCGTAGTCGAGCGCCGACGCGATGCCTGTGCGGTTCACGTCGCCTTCGGCATTGGTGGTGACGATGGCGACCTCACGCAGCGCCGTCGGCTCGCCGTCGCCGTTGCGCGCCTGGGCGTATACATGCAACTCGAAGCCGGCAGCGAGGCCCCGGAGGCGCTTGCCGGCCCAGTCGGTCGCGGGCCGCCAGTCCGGGCCTGAGGCGTCAGCGAACACGTCCACCCGTCCGCCCACGTCCACCAGGCGCAGCCAGGTGTTCGAGCCCTGGCCGAGCTTCACGGCCATCTCCGTCCCGCTCGGGTTCCCGCCGAGGCCGAGCTCCACGAGGCCCAGCGAGTGGGATGCCGGCCCGTTCAGGTTCAGGCGGTCGCCGTCGAGCACCTGGAGGCCCACGGTCAGCACGCCCGGCTCGACCGCCAGGGTGTAGACGCCGCCCGAGGTCAGCTCCGTCCACTCCGACAGCTCGGCACCCTGGCGCGCCCGCACGCGCACGCTGTATCGAGTGTTGACCCCGAGGCCCGTGAACTCGTGGCTGAAGGACTCCGACCAGCCGCTCTCGGCGACCTTCTGGCCGCTGAAGTCCGGCCCGAGGAAGCACTCGGCGAGGTACTCCGTGCCCTCGGGGTTGCCTCCTGAATTCCAGTGGGCCTCGATGGACGTCTCCGTGACGGAGCCGAGCGGCTCGGCGCCGGGCGGGAATGGCCCTGTGGGCGGGGGCGAGGCCGTCACGGCCAGCCGCGGCGCGTAGGCGCCGCCCGAGTTGTCGCGGGCGAGGAAGGTGAACCCGACGGTCTCATCGACGGCGGTGAGGAAGAGGCTCACGGCGCCGCCTGCCTTGATGTCGTCCACGAGCGCACCGGCTGGGGTCAGCGCGAGGACCCGCTCGCCGTCGGCGCCCGAGTTGGCGAAGACGCCGACAAGCACATCCGCCTGGTCGTCCAGCAGGCTCGGCTCATCGTTGTAGACGACGCCGTCGGTGGTCGGGACGCGGGGATTCCCTGTGCCCTCCTGCCAGGCGTCGGCGGCGATCCAGCGCACCTCGAAGCGGCCGACGCCGCGGTTGAAGATGGGGTTGTTCGGCGCACCCTGCTCCTCGACCGTGAGCTCGATGCTCTCGATGGTCCACTCGTGACTGCCGAACAGCAGGTCGAGCTGCTGCACCAGGTCGGTGAGATCGAAGCGGATGAAGGTATCGAGCGTGCCCATCTGCTCGCCGTTGATGTTGAGGGCCGCCGAGCCCGAGACCGAGAGCGCTCCCGCTGCGCCGTAGTTCTCGGTGGGCGCCATGGACCGCACGAGGGCGTCGGCCGTGGCCGCTGTGTCCAGCGTCTGCTGGCCAGCCGCCGCCGTGGTCACTGCGAGCACGAGGAAGGCGCCCAAGCGGTGCATCCCGGCCCTTTCCCACGAGCCGCTCGCGGCCCGATGCGCGGCAGATAGTCCTCCCACCAACGAGGTCCGCTACCTTTGACTATTCGCCTGGGCGACGCCCCCTGTGACGAGATCTTCAGCAGGGCCTCCGGCATCCGGCAGCTCCCGCGGCCTGGCGGCGCCGCCAGAGATTCTCACGCTATGGAGAGCCATATCGGACGTATCTCCGCCGCTCGTCCCGCGCGGCCCGGCGCGCGTTTGCGTCGTGCCGTCGCGCGGTCTATAATCCGGTCTCGCGCCCGCGGGCGGCAGACTTCCGTCACGCGCGGCCTGCCGGGAGCGAAGAGAACAACGGAGGAGCATGGGAGCTGTATCTCTCACGCGCGCAGGAGAGCGGATGATGAGGCGGGCTGGGCGATGCATTCTGCCGGCGGCGATCGCTGGCCTGGTGGCCCTGGTGGGCTGCGAGACCGAAAGGGCCGGCCCCGCGGGCGGCGACGGCCCCAAGCCTTTGGCAGGCAAGCAGTTGGAGCTCTTCGTCGGCTCGGCGTCCAAGCCGGCCACCGAGGAGGCCGCGGCTGCCTTCGAGAAGAAGACGGGCTGCAAGGTCATCCGCCAGTACGGCGGCTCCGGCGACATGCTCAGCAAGATGAAGCTGGCCCGGCGGGGCGACATCTACTTCCCCGGCTCGTCCGACTTCATGGAGCTGGCCAAGCGCGAGAAGCTCGTGGTGGCCGATACCGAGAAGATCGTGGTCTACCTGCTCCCCGCCATAAACGTGCCGGCCGACAACCCCAAGCAGATCGAGAAGCTGGCCGACCTCGCCGAGCCCGGCGTCCGCCTGGGCATCGCGCGGCCCGACACCGTCTGCGTCGGCCTCTACGCCGTCGAGGTGCTCACCCACAACGGCTTGGCCGACAAGGTGAAGCCCAACATCATTACCAATGCGGAATCTTGCGCGAAGACGGCGCAGCTCGCCGCGCTCGGCACGGTGGACGCCATCCTGGGATGGCGGGTCTTTCACTACTGGAAGCCCGACAAGATCAAGACGATCATGCTCGGCCCGGAGCAGATCCCGCGGATCGGCTATATCCCGATCGTCGTCAGCAGCTTCTGCGAGCAGCCCGAGGTCGCGCAGCAGTTCATCGACTTCGTTCTCAGCGACGAGGGCAAGGCGATCTACCGCAAGTGGCACTACCTCGCCTCACCAGAGGAAGCGCGGAAGTTCACCAGGCCTGATACGCCGGTCGGTGGCGAGTGGAAGCTGCCGGAGGGGTGGTAGTTGTCGCCATGCTCGGGGCCTGCTCCGTAGCGCTCGCTCCCGCCTTCGCCAAGGCTGTGGCGGACAGGCCGCGAGAAGTGAAAGCGGCGTCAAGCCACCACACTGCATAGAAGACTCCCGTTTCGGGAGCAGGCTGCTGTTGGGGGGCCTTTGGAGTGCGGCGGCTCGACGCCGCTCTGGCTCCCAGCGGAGCGGTCGAACGGGTCGGCGGCCACGAAGGGAAGTGTGATGCGGTCGTGGCTGGACTGGGTGTGCCTGCTGGCGATCGGGCTGTCGGTGAGCCTGATGCTGGCGCTGCTCGTCGTGCAGGTGGCCTACACGGGGGGCGGTGAGCCGCTGCGCGCGCTGGCCGAGCGCGATTGCTATCGGGCGATGTGGCTGAGCTTCTACACGGCCACCATCGCGGGCCTCGCCGCCCTCGTGCTGGCGGTGCCGACGGGCTACGCGCTGGCGCGGTGGCGCTTTCGCGCGATGTGGCTCATCGAGGCGTTCCTGCTCATTCCTGTTATCATGTCGCCCATGGCCCTGGGCGTGGCGCTGCTGCTGATCTTCCGCGACCCGCCGGGGCTGTGGCTCGCGCGCTGGTTCGTCTTCGAGGTGCCGGGCATCATCCTCGCCCAGTTCGTCGTGGCCTACGCCTTTGCGGTGCTGATCATCAGGACGACTTTCGCTGGGATCGACGTGCGGCTCGAGCAGGTCGCGCGCTTCCTCGGCTGCACCCCTTGGCAGACATTCCGCCGCGTGACCCTCCCGCTGGCGTTCAACGGCATCGTCGCGGGGTTCGTGCTCGGCTGGGCGCGGTCGCTGGGCGACTTCGGCGCCACGTCCACCCTCGCGGGCGCGGTGAAGGGCAAGACCGAGACGGTGCCGGTGTTCATTTACATGAATCTCGCGTCGGTGAGCATCGAGCGGGCCGTCGCGGCGAGCATCGTCCTCACCCTCGTCACCGTCCTGGTGCTGGTCGCCGTCCGCCTGCTGCTGGGGGGGCGGCGGACATGATCCAGGTCGAGAGCCTCGTCGCCCATTACGGCAGCTTCTCGCTCAAGGACATCA
>CAZDNN010000245.1:0-8987 GCA_964506385.1 uncultured Planctomycetota bacterium | reverse complement strand
TCTTCAACGCCATGGTCGAGCTGAAGGCCATCGCCGCCGACCTCGGCATGAGCCTGACCCACCTGGCGCTCAACTGGATCGCCCAGCGCGGCGTCGCCGACAGCATCCTCCTCGGCCCCAGCAACGCCGAGCAACTGCTCGATTGCCTGGCCGCCGGCGGCGTCACCATCCCCGACGAGGGCCTGGCGCGCATCGACGCCTTCCTCGACGAGTTCGACGGCACGAACGCGACCTACGCACGCTGAGAGCAAAGGAGAGACGCGATGACGGTGCGACATCTCTTGGCCGCCTGCCTGGCCCTCCTGCCGGGCCTTGCCTCGGCCGCCGATGCCAGAGCCCAGGCACGAGACATCCTGGCCGCCACGGGCATCAGAGGCGGGCTCATCGTCCACGTCGGCTGCGGCGCCGGGGAGTTGACGGCTGCCCTGCGTGCGAGCGACAGCTACATGGTTCACGGCCTCGACGCTGATGCGGCGAACGTCGCCAAGGCCCGCGCGCACATCAAGTCCCTCGGCCTCTATGGCCCGGTGTGCGCGGATCGCTGGACCACGGCGCCCAGGCTGCCCTACATCGACAACCTCGTGAATCTCCTCGTCGTCACCGCCCAGCAGCAGATCCCAAGTGACGAGATGCTCCGCGTCCTGGCCCCGAACGGCGCCGCATATGTCCAGCAGGGGGGCAAGTGGACGAAGACGGTGAAGCCACGCCCCAAGGAGATCGACGACTGGACCCACTATCTCTACGACGCGAGCAACAACGCCGTGTCGCACGACACAGCGGTCGGCCCGCTGCGGCACTTCCAGTGGCTCGGCAGCCCGCGCTATTCGCGCCACCACGACCACATGTCGGGCGCGAGCGCCATGGCGTCGGCCGGCGGCCGGCTCTTCTACATCTTCGACCACGCCTCGCCCCAGAGCATCCAGCTTCCCTCGGTGTGGCGTCTGGTCGCGCGCGATGCCTTCAACGGCACGGTGCTGTGGTCGCGGCCGATCAAGGAGTGGTACACCCAGATGTTCCGCCTCAAGAGCGGGCCCGCCCAGCTCACGCGGCGCCTCGTCGCCGTCGGCGACCGCCTCTATGTCACCCTGGGCATCAGGGCTCCCGTCACAATGCTCGACGGCGTGACCGGGAAGACGCTTCTGGCCTATGACGGCTCCGCCAACACCGAGGAGATCCTCGTCCACGGCGGCGTGCTCCTCGCGATGATCAACGACAAGCCGTTCCGCCAGCCGGCCAACCCGCGGCAGTACAGCTACACCTGGCCCGAAGGCCCCCGCCGCATCGCCGCCTACGAGGCCGCGACAGGCAAGCTCCTGTGGAGCAAGCCGCAGCCGAGCGTCCTGCCGCTGACCCTCTGCGCCGACGGCCGGCGCGTCGTCTTCCACGACGGGCAGACGGTCGTGTGCCTCGACAAGAAGACGGGGCGAGAGCGCTGGCGCTCCCAGTCGCTGAAGTGGCGGCGCCCGCTGCCCACCAGCTTCGCACCGACCCTCGTCCTCTACCGCGACGTCGTGCTCTTCTCAGGCGGCGGGACGGCCAGCAAGGCGAACCGGTTCCGCCCCGAGGGCAACATCATCCACGGCCTCTCGGCCGAGGACGGCCATGAGCTGTGGCACGCCCCGCATCCGCCGTCGGGCCACCGCACGGCGCAGGACACCCTGGTCGTCGGCGGCCTGGCCTGGCTGCCCGCCATCGCCCACGGCAGCGACACGGGCGAGCTGATCGGCCACGACCCCCGCACCGGCGAGGTCAAGAAGAAGTTCCTCCCCGACGTCGAGACCCACTGGTTCCACCACCGCTGCTACCGCGCGAAGGCGACCGACAACTACCTCCTCCTCTCGCGCACCGGCATCGAGTTCGTGGACCCCAAGACCGAGCACTGGGAGTGCCACCACTGGGTCCGCGGCGCCTGCCTCTACGGCGTCATGCCGGCGAACGGCATGATCTACAACCCGCCGCACCCTTGCGCCTGCTACCTCGAGGCCAAGCTCTACGGGTTCACTGCCTTGGCGCCCGCAGGACGGTTCCAGGTTCCGGGTGCCGGGTTCCGGGACGGACGGCTGGAGAAGGGCCCCGCCTACGCTGCTGGCCCGGAACCTGTAACCCGGAACCCGGAACCTGCCGACTGGCCCACCTATCGGCACGATCCGGCCCGGAGCGGCGCGACGAAGGCCGCCGTGCCGTCGGCCCTGAGGCCCGCGTGGGAGCGGGAGCTCGGCGGGCGGCTCAGCAGCGTGGTCGTTGCCGAGGGCAAGCTCTTCGTCGCGTCCATCGACACGCATACGGTGCACGCGCTGGATGCGGCGACGGGCAAGCCGGCCTGGGCCTTCACGGCTGGCGGGCGGGTGGACTCGCCGCCGACGATCTGGCAGGGCCGCTGCCTGTTCGGCTCGGCCGACGGCTACGTCTATTGCCTGCGGGCCTCCGACGGCGCGCTGGCCTGGCGCTTCCGCGCGGCGCCCGTAGATCGGCGGATGGGCTCTTTCGAGCAGCTCGAGTCGGTCTGGCCCGTCCACGGCAGCGTGCTCATCCGCGACGGCGAGCTGTGGTGCGTGGCCGGCCGGTCGGTGTTTGTGGACGGCGGGCTGCGTCTCTTGCGGCTCAGCCCCGCGACGGGCAAGCTCGTCGGCGAATCGGTCATGGACGACCGCGACCCTGCATCGGGCAAGAACCTCCAGGTCGTGATGAAGGGCCTGAACATGGCCGTCGCCCTGCCCGACGTGCTGAGCTGCGACGGCAAGTACGTCTACATGCGCTCCCAGCGCTTCGACGGGAACGGCAAGCGGGAGGAGCTCGAGGTCCCCAACCTCAACCCCGCGGACCAGCGCGGCGAGAGCGCGCACCTGTTCTGCCCGACGGGCTTCCTCGACGATGTCTGGTGGCACCGCAGCTACTGGGTGTTCGGCCGCGTCTGGAAGTCGGGCGCGGGCGGCTACTACCAGGCGGGCCGCAACGCCGCGGCGGGGCGGCCCATGGTGTTCGACGACGCCAGGGTCTACGGCTACGGCCGCAAGCCGCAATACTACCGCTGGACGACGCCGATGGAGTACATGCTCTTCGCCAGTGCCAGGCAGCCTGAGATCATCCGCGGGAAGCGGGCCGCAAAGGCCCAGCCGAAGAGAAGGGCGGCGGCGAAGCCCAAGCGCAAGAAAGGCGGCCTGGGCGCCAGGCCCATGAGCCATTTCGCCACCGACTGGGCACAGGACGTGCCGGTGCTCGTCCGCGCCATGGTGCTGGCCGACCGCACGATCTTCCTCGCCGGCCCGCCTGACCTGGTGGATGAGACGCAGAGCCTGGCCAGCTTCGACCAGGAGACGACCCAGAAGCAGCTCGCCCGCCAGGCCGCGGCGCTCGACGGCGCCGAGGGCGCAGCGCTGTGGGCCGTCTCGACCGACGGGAAGAAGCTCGCCGAGCTCAAGCTCCCCAGCGTGCCCGCCTTCGACGGCATGGCCGCCGCCGGCGGACGGCTCTACCTCGCGACCATTGACGGCAAGGTCCAGTGCCTCGCCGGCAAATAGGGGGAGAGGCTGGCACAGGCACGGGACGGCCGCTCAGGGGGCGGCCTGCGGCGCGCACCCGAGGAGGCCCGTGGACAGTACGGCGAGCAAAACGCTGTGCCTGGCAGCCCGTGGCAGAAGTCCGTTCGGACTGCGTGCGGGTCTTCGGGCCGATCTCCGCGTTGCGAGATCTCGACGAATCCACCGATTCGCCTGCGATCTCGCGCCTTGACCTCGGCCCGAATCCCTCGCACTCGTCTGCGAAGGACTTCTGCCACGGACTGCTAGGCAATGACGTACTGCTTCCCGATAGCGTCGCCGGCGCGCTCGACCCAGGCGGCGAGGAGCTTGCGATGCTCGTCGAGCACGGCCTTGTGCTTGGGGTCGTCGGCGAGGCTCCGCGTCTCGCCGGGGTCGGTCTGGAGGTCGAAGAGCTGCTCGCGGTTCTCCCCTGAGTCGTAGACGACGTACTTGTAGCGCATCGTGCGGAGCATGCGGCCGAAGCGGCATTCGGCGGCGAGGTGGCCCCGCCATTGCACGTCGCGATCGCCTCGGGCGACGGGGAGGATGCTCGCGCCAAGCAGGCCCTTGGGTGACGCGATGCCGGCAGCATCGCAGACGGTGGGCAGGATGTCGAGGCCGTTGGAGACCAGGTGGTGGTCGTCCACGCGGCCGGCGGGGATGTGGCCCTTCCAGCTCAGGACCAGCGGGATGCGGGCAGCCTCGTCGTAGAGGATGCTCTTGTGCTCGAGCTTGTGCGAGGCGTCGTGGTCGCCGTGGTCGCTGGTGAACACCACGAGGGTGTTCTCCTCGATGCCCGCGTCGCGGAGGGCGTCGAGCACAACGCCGACGTGCCTGTCAACCATCTCGGTGAGGCGGCAGTAGGCCCAGCGATGGAGCCGCCACATCTCGTCGGGCCACTGGGCGCGGGCGTAGTAGCGGAACATCCGCCCCTTGAGGAACTTCTCTGTGATCGCCTCTGGCTCGCGGTCGGGCACCGCGTGGTTGGCGGGGAGGGGAGGGCACTGCTCGACGAACGCCGCGAGCCTCTCTCTCGGCTCGGCGATCAGGCCCTCGCAGATCCGCGAGTCGAGGTTCCCGATGGGCCGCTGGTTCTTCGTGCGTCGGTGGTCGTTGATGGCCATGTAGCAGATGTCGTGGGGATTGATGAAGGAGGCGACGAGCAGGAAGGGCCGCTCGTGCTTGCCCTTGATGAACTGGGCGCACGCCTCGGCCAGCTTCCCCCGCGAGTCGCTCGTCAGCCCCCGAAAGCCACACTGCTGGACGCCCATGCCCCGCGGGAGGTGCACCTTCCCGCCGTAGACCGTCTCGTAGCCCGCCTTGCGGAACAGATGGCCCATGGCCTGCTCGGCGAACCGCTTCGGCACGCCGTTGCGGCCGTCGCCGTTATGGCGGATGCCGACCTTGCTCGGCATGTGCCCCGTGAAGAGGCTGAAGCGGTTCGGCAGACACACGGGGTTGGCCGCATAGGCCCGCTCGAACCGCACGCCGCCTGCCGCCAGGCGGTCGAGCGCCGGCGTCTTCAGCCACCGGTTGCCCGTGCAGCTCATCATCGTCGCCGCCTGCTGGTCGGTGATGATGAAGACGATGTTCGGCCGGCGCTTGGGGTCCGCAGCCTGCATGATCCGTGGCAGGGCGAGCGCAGCGCTGCCGAGGCCAGCGCTCCTCAGGAACGTTCGGCGGTCCATCTCTGGCATCGAGAGTCCCCTTCTTCTGTGGGGCGGTGGCCTTACCGGATAGCCGCCGTCTCCAGCCGCGGCTTCCAGTCGAAGCTCTCCCAGTACTTCCTGTCGGTGGCGTAGGGGTCGATGGGGCCGGCGGCCGGGATGTTTTTGGGCAGGATGCCGAAGCGCTGCATCTCGCGAATGTAGTGGCGGGTGGGACGGAAGTCGGGCATGTCGAAGCGCTTGCCCGCCATCAGGCGCCTGCGGGCCTCGTGGAGTTGGGCGAGCAGCATCTTGTAGAGCGGGTCGTTGGTGTCGGCGAAGACGAACTTGCCCTTCATCTCGCTGCCGCCGCACTTCCTGGAAAGTGGGGCGAGGACCAGCCGCGCCTTCTCGGGGCGGCTGAGGTTGAAGACCGGGCCGATGCTGCCGTTCTGCCCAGGGAAGCGGACGATCTTGGTCTTCTTACGGGTGCGCCGGTCAACGCGGTCGCGTGTGTGGCACTTGCCGCACCGCTCCTGGAGGCCCCTGTAGACCGGGCCGCCGAGGCTGACGGGATACGTGCCGTTGCCCAGCGACGCGTAGGTCGCGGGGTAGCAGGCACTGGTGTCGAGCCACAGGTAGATGACGGTCCGCTCCCTCTCTGAGAGCTGGACTTTGTAGTGGTCGGGCTTGATGAACTGGAGGAGGCGGCTGTTGCCCGTGCCGAAGGAGTAGGGCGGGTAGTTGCCCTGGGCGCGGTTGCGCCCGTCGGAGGCGAGGTTGCGGTTGCGGATGGTCCAGTAGCTGATGGTGTACATGGGGGTGTAGTCGCCGCAGAGATCGACCTTGCCGTCGTACTTCTCGGGGTTGTGGCAGCGGACGCAGTGCTTGTCGAGGATGGGCTGGACGTCGCGGGAGAAGTCGATGACGTCCGGTACGCCCTCGTAGGGCTGGATCGTCGAGGGCGGGCGCTGCATGGCCATGAGGCTGGCCGAGAGCGCGTCCCTGGGCGTGTCGGTGCGGCGCTCGTGGCAGCCGACGCAGCTCGTGCGCTCGCCGGGCTGCATGATGTGGAAGCTGTGCATCCGCTTGACCGAGCGGTTGGCGGCGTCGAGGGCGACGAAGAAGAAGCTCTTTAGAGCGGGGACCTCGAAGCTGGCGCTGCCGTCGGGCTCGACGGGCACGGTGCCGAGGACCTGGGCGAGGGTGAATGACCCGCCGATGGTCACTGGCTGCATGCCGCCGCTGTGGTTGATGGGCTTGGGGAGCTGGGCGAGGACGAGGAGCTTCTTGATCGAGCCGCGGCGGACGTTGGCCATGTTGCGGCCGTGGTAGATGTCGGCGAGGAACAGGGTGCCGGTGGCCTTGCGCAGGTTGACGCGGCTGGGGATGACCCGCTCGCGGGGCCGGCTGCGCAGGGGGCGCGGCTCGTGGCACTGGAGGCGCCGGTCCTGTGGCGGCAGGGCGTAGACCAGCTCCTCCTTGCCCTGGCCGTCCATCACGAAGATGCCCCGCGGGCTGGCGACCAGGAAGCAGTCCTCCGTGAACGCATAGGGGTCTTTCCAGTCGGACCGCCGGCCGATCCGCCGCTCGGACCTCCGAATGTCCGGGCCGAGGTCCGAACCGAGGACGGTCACCGGGCCGAGGTGCTCGGGCCGCCCGTGGCCGGGGGAGAAGATGGAGACGACCTTGGGGGTGCCGGGGATCGGCTTGGCGTCCAGCATGGCGGTGCTGCCGAAGGAGTTGCCGAAGAAGACCATCTGCCCCGTGCCGTCGGGGTTCATCGTCCACAGGTGGTGGTAGTGGACCTGGCTGCGGTCCACGTACTCCCAGCGCATGTACAGGATGCGGCCGTCGGGCAGGACCCACGGGGTGTTGTCGTGGTCGTTGTTGGACGAGAGCATTCGGACGTTCGAGCCGTCGCCGTCGCAGCGATAGAGCGTCGCGACGCGGGTATACCAGCAGTTGACGAACCGTCGGCATCGGCTCGAGCAGAAGACGATGCTGCCGTCGGGGCAGTAGGTCGCCTCGATATCGTCATCGGGTCCGTCGGTGAGCTGGCGGAGGCCGGAGCCATCGGTGTTGATCTCGTAGAGGTGGTAGGGATGTGTGCCACCGCGGCGATAGGAGAAGAGGATCTTCTTCCCGCTGTAGTGCACCTGCGGGTCGCGGACGCCGCCCTTGGGGTCATTGAGGATGGTCTTGAGTTGCCCTGTGCGCAGGTTGAGGCGGCACAGGCGGCCGCCGTCGCCGTAGCCCCAGTAGACGCCGTCCTCGAACTTGAAGGCCCGCGTCTTGTTGTAATCGTCGGAGTAGTTGCCGAACGTCACGTACCAATGGTCCCGCCCGGGCACGCGGACGGCGAAGATGATCTCCTCGACGCCGGCCATCGGCCCGTTCAGGAACCGGCTCAGCAGCGGGCCGGGTCTGTAGGCGGCCTTGGGCGCGGGCCTTAGCCTCTGCCCGCCAGCGGCTGACCCGAGGAGGCAGGCGGCGACGGCGGCGGCCAGCCACGGCCGAGCCACGCGGCGGAGAAGCGGAGCTGTCATTGGACGCAGGTCTCCTGTCGCTGCAAGCTACCGTCCCGTATCGCCCTGGATAGTAACCGCTCCCGAGCGGAAGATCAAGCGAAGACAGATGACGGAGGGGGCATTTCCGGATCTGCGCATCCATGAGCGAGCCCGTCAAGCCGGAAGCAGGGTCCTCTGCGGGATGACCCAAGCATCTATTCGGCATCGCCCCGAAAGGGCCCGCCATTGTCCGGGTTCAGGGCCGGCCTCCAGTCAAAACGACGGCGTCGGATGCGCCATGCGCAAATGCGGGGTCCGGCCTGTCATCCCACTTCCGAATGGTCTCCTCAGGCTCGCAGTCGAGTGTCCATCACCCGCCGTCGGGTGACGAGTTCGGACCACTCCATGCGCTCGCGCCGCGGCCAGGGCTTTCCCATGGCCGAGCTCGGCGAGGGCAGTTGTCCACGCCTTCCGCGGCCGCCTCGCGCGCGCGAGGGGCGAGGGGGTGGGCAATCTGTGGAGAAGCCCCTCGGCGCGAACGATGAAGATACCCGCGGCCGAGGCTTGGACAGGCAGAGGGGGCCGAGCGCGCCGACGGCTCATCCCCGCATATGCGCATCTGGCGTGATGATGGACGACCCTCCCGGTGCCTCACGATCCTGCAAGAGAGGGCCGGCCGGCCATTCGCTGTCCCGCGCCCCACATTTGGCGACAGCGCCGGGGGTGCGAGGGGGACGACCGGTCTTCTTCCGGTTTTGCGCGAAACCGAAAATAGCTCCTGTTGCGGATCCCTCGAATGGGAGGGCGAGGCCCCTGCCGAGCCGCCTCCCGGCTCACGTCCGCGGCTCGGCAGGGGCCTCATCCTCCAACACCCGCCCTTTCCGACACAGGAAGAGAGTAGATCTGCCTTCCATCTCGTCCTGCGGCTCTGGTCTATGCGTTCGTGGGATCGTGTGCTCCGATCCGTTCGGTGGCTGCGCGAGGGCGCAGGCTGCCCGTGGCAGGGCAAGCTCGATGGCGCTCGGTTGCGGTCTGCGGCTTGACTTCGTCAGGGGCCGCTCCTAAGCTATGCCCCGCAGTGCCGTCGTCATGCGAAAGGGCCGTCCGTGAAGATCATCGCCGACGAGAATATCCCCTATGCTGAAGAGGCCTTCGGCACTTTGGGCGATGTCCAACTGATCGCCGGGCGCGAGGCTACGTCAGAGACGTTCCGTGACTGTGAGTTGTTCTTCTGTCGTTCGGTGACGCCGGTCGACGAGGGGATACTGGGCGACTCGCCCGTGCGCTTCGTGGGTACGGCGACGATCGGCACG
>CAZDNN010000244.1:7800-9044 GCA_964506385.1 uncultured Planctomycetota bacterium | reverse complement strand
CTTGTCGGCGATGATGGGCGGCCTCGGCGTCCTGCGGAGCGGGATGGGCTCGAGGAGCGCCATGCCCGCCTGCTCGGCGAGCAGGAGCATGTTGTCGAACACGTCGACGAGGTAGATGCCCCAGAGCGCCCCGCCGTTTGGCCTGGCGGAGACGAGGAAGTGCCTGTCGCTCAGGGGGTAGGGGTGGAGGAATTGGGGCCATACGCCGTTGACGAGGGGGTCGTAGATCATGGGCTCGACGGTCTTGCCCCAGCCGGGGATCTCCTGGACGACTCCGTCGGCCTCGCGGCGGCCCTTGGCCGGGTCGAGGATGAGCAGGCGTCCCGAGCGGGCGACGCCGTGGTGGCCCGTCGCGATGCCGACGATCTGGGTCGGGTGGCCTGGGATGGGACGGGCGTAGAAGAAGGAGTTGGGGAAGTAAGAGTTGGTGCCGTAGCAGGCCATCTGGGCGGTGCCGTCGGGGTTCATGAGGAAGAGGCGGCGGGAGTTTGAGTGGGGGATGTCGGTGTACTCCCATCGCAGGTAGAGCACGCGGCCGTCGTTGGCGACGGTGGGGCACCAGTCGTGGTCCTGCTCGACGGTGAGCTGGCGGATCGAGCCATCGGTGCCGAGCAGGTAGAGGTTGGTGACGTGGGACGAGCCGTAGACGCAGGGCACGCCGACGAAGGGCGCGGTAGACGAGAAGATGACGCGATCATCCGGCAGGTAGCAGGCGTCGTAGTTATCCACGTCAGGCTGGGTGATGAGCGGCAGCTCGCGGAGGCCGGTGCCATCGACGCGCATCTCGAAGACCTGCCAGCGGCCACCGGTGCCGATGGACGAGAAGAGCAGGCGGTCGGCGTCGAAATGCAGGTCCACGTCGCCGACGAAGGCGCCGCTTTTGGGCTTGTAGAGCGACGTGAGCGTGGCTGCGCCCCTGAGGCCGGAGAGGATGGCGATGTCGTTGTCGAAGCCCTTGCGGGGCAGGGACGAGTTGCTCTGCCAGTTGGCGGGCAGGCCCATGTGGCGGGGCGAGCGCCGCACGAGCAGGATGCGGTCGAAGTCGAGGATCGGGTTGGCGAGGAGAGCTTCGCGGCGGAGCGCGCGGAGTTCGGCGGCGACGTCTTCAGGGCGCCGGTCGCGCGCGGCCCGCAGCTTCCGGAGACGGTCGAGGTACTCCGGCCCCTTCGGGTAGCGCTCGCCGAAGGTGGCGATCAGGTCGCGAACCGCCATGTCGAGCGCCCGCCACTCATCCACGGAGACGG
>CAZDNN010000244.1:0-7700 GCA_964506385.1 uncultured Planctomycetota bacterium | reverse complement strand
CACCTTGCGCCACTGGCTCGGCGTGCCGAGGTAGGCGAGGATGTTGGCCGTGAGCCGCTCGAGGTTGGCCCGATGGGCGTTGGGGGCGTGGGCGTAGTGGGGCAGGCGCCAGCCCATGACGATGACGCGGCCTTTGCCGAGCTCGTACTCGACGAGCGGGTTCTCGGCGCCCGACGCGGCGCGGGCCAGGAGCATCCCGCGGTGGGGGCCGCCGGAGCCGAGGAAGTCGGCGAAGGCGGGATAGCCTGCGTCGGTGACCGCCACGCCGGAGGCTCGGGGGTTGCCGCCGACGCTCGGGTCGAGGTCCAGCCCCAGCGCGGTCAGGCCGGCGAGCACGGGATGGCCGGTCTCGACGGGCAGAAGCTGCGCCACGTAGCGATCCCTGCCGGGGCCGCCGAGCCTGGGTCGAGCGGAGTCGATGCCCAGCGGATGCACCATGGCGAGCGCCGCGCCCGAGAGCAGCAGGCCGCCGCCCTCGCTCGCGAAGCGCCGCAGGGCCTCGAGCGACGTGGGATGGTAGATCGCCGTCTTCTGGTCGATGGAATCGCCCTGGTGGTGCCAGAGCACGCGGAAGCGCTTCAGGGCAACGGCCTGGCCGGCTGGGTCTACGAATGCCCCGTCGCCAGAGGGGAGAACGAGGGTCGCCGAGGCGAGCTTCCTGGCCAGCGCGAACGCCGCGCGCGCCTCAGGCCCCATCTTGTCCGCCGACGGGTCGGCCGCGAGGAAGCCGGTGGCGGCTTCGCCGGCCAGCGTGACCCGGTTCCCCGGTAGCGATGCCAGGACAGCGAAAGCTGCCAGACAAGCTGTCATCCCCGAGCGGCGAGCCGACGGCGAGGCCATAGCGTCACCCCAGATGTTTCTTCGCCTTCGCACCGATGTCGGTGCGGTAGTGGGCGTCGTCGAATCGAAGAAGCGGCTGCGATCACGTCTCCCGGAGCAACTCACTGAGCGCGAGTCGGGCTTCCGTCAGGACCGCTGCCGAGACCCAGAGCGAAGAACGCGCCAACAGATCGAGAGCCGCCTCCGCAGCCGAGCGCTCCAGATGCCCAGCGGCAGCCGCCCAAAGGACGATGCCCAGCGACCCGTGGACCTCCAGACCCAGGACCTCCGCGAACAGCCGCGCAGCCGCGTCATCGGTGAGCAGCCAATCCGCCTCGATCTCCTGCGCGAGCGCGATGGCTTGTGATTCCCCCGCACCCAGCAAACCCGCCTCCTGCCACTCGGCGCCATGCTCGCTATAGGGAGCAGCCACGGCGTCCACGACGATCCATCCCGGCCTCTCGTGTTCCCAGTCCGACCTGAGCACAACCATCTCGCCGTCAACGGCACTCGGCACGTGGACCTCGCCCGCCAGGCTGAGCAGTCTGAGGGATCCGGCTTCAGTCAGGTGAAGGACGGGACCCGTGTCCGAGACGATGCGCCTCACGGCGTGACGCCCTTTTGCCGGAGTGCCCAAGCGATGTCCTCCCGCTGTTGCTTCTCCAGCAACTCCAGCCGATGGCGGCGCACGAACTCGACGAGGGCAGCGCGGACCACTTCGCCTTCGCTCTGAAACCACCCGCCTTGCACCAGAGCGCCGAGCTCACCAGCCAACTTGTCGGGCAACTCGACTTCCAGCCGCTTCATGTTCACAGGCCTCCGCCATTGGGCCCCGATCAGAGCCGGCCATGCGGGCCGCGCCGACCAACTCGATGACTCTACCCCGGAACCAAGCTACCAGCAGCCGCGTGTGTTGTCAACGACAAGAGCCGCCGGGCGAATCGCTGTGCTCCCTGCCCGACCGACGGAATCGGCCCAGTGGCATCGGCGAACCCCACTGGGACCAAGGGATGCTCGGTGCTGGGTGCTCGATCGGCGACTGAGTGCTCGCCCCTGCGAGTATCGAGTGCCGACTGCCGACCTCGGTTGCGGCCAAAGGCCGCGATGGCCACTCCGCGGTCAGGCGAGGTGCTTCTTCGCCTTCGCGCCGATGTCGGTGCGGTAGTGGGCGTCGTCGAAGTGGATGGCCCCGACTGCCTCGTAGGCGCGGTCGATGGCGCCCTGGACGTCGGCTCCCCTCGCCGTGACGCCGAGCACGCGGCCGCCGTTGGTGACCACCCGGCCGTCCTTGACGGCGGTGCCGGCGTGGAAGACCATCACGTCCTCCATCGCGGCGGCCTGGTCCAGGCCGGTGATGGGCTTGCCCTTCTCGTACTTGCCCGGGTAGCCGCCGGAGGCCATGACGACGCAGACGGCGGGACGGTCGTCCCACTCCATCTCCACGTCGCCGAGCCTGCCCCTGGCGATGCCGTCGAGGACGGGCACAAGGTCGCTCTGGAGGCGGAAGAGGATCGGCTGTGTCTCGGGGTCGCCGAAGCGGACGTTGAATTCGAGGACCCTCGGCCCGTCGTCGGTCATCATGAGGCCGGCGTAGACGACGCCGCGGTAGGGCCGCTCCTCCTTGTTCATGGCGTGGACGATGGGGACGATGATGTCGCGCTCGATTCGGGCATACTGCTGCGCAGTGACCACTGGCGCGGGCGAGTAGGCGCCCATCCCGCCGGTGTTCGGCCCCTCGTCGTCGTCGTAGGCGGGCTTGTGGTCCTGGGAGGTGGGGAGGGGCGCGATGGTCTCACCGTCGGTCAGAGCCAGGATGGAGGCCTCCTCGCCGACCAGGCACTCCTCGATGACCAGGCGGTTCCCCGCGTCGCCGAAGGTGCGCTCCTTCATCGTCAGGTAGATGGCCTTGAGCGCCTCGTCCTTCGTCTTGCAGACGAACACGCCTTTGCCCGCGGCGAGGCCATCGGCCTTGACGACGAGGGGGTAGTCGGCCTGGCGGCAGTGCTGCTCGGCGGCGTCCACGGTCTCGAAGACATCGTAGCGGGCGGTCGGGATCCCATGCTTGCGCATGATGTATTTGGCGAGGACCTTGGAGCCTTCGAGCTCGGCGGCACGCTGATTCGGGCCGAAGACCCGCAGCCCATGTTGCTCGAAGCGGTCCACGATACCCGCCACCAGTGGCGCCTCGGGGCCGACCACCGTGAGGCCGATGCCCTCCCGCTCGGCGAGGCGCATGAGCTGCTGCACCTCGTCTGCCGCGATGGGCACGTTCTCCGCCAGCTCCGCCGTCCCGGCGTTCCCTGGCGCGCAGTAGACCTTCTCGACCAGGGGCGACTGCGCGATCTTCCACACCAGCGTGTGCTCGCGGCCGCCGCCGCCGACGACGAGGACCTTCATCTGTGGGCCTCCTGAGAGAATCGCGGTCACAGGCTATCGTGATGCGTGATGCGTGAGAAGAGAGACCGCTGCTGCCGGCCGTGGTCTGGTCACGCATCACGCATCACGGATCACTTACTGCCTTCCTCAGCTTGGCTGCCAGTTCGCGAATGGACTCGACTACATAGTCGGGCTTGTCCCGCGTGGTCCTCAGGTCGGCCCGCTTCGTCTCGCCCGAGAGAACGCAGATGGTGGTGAGGCCGGCGCGACGGCCCATGCGCATGTCGGTGTAGAGCCGGTCGCCGACGATGGCGACGTCGCGGGCCTGGCAGTCCGGGCCGAGCTTCCGCAGGGCCATCTGGACCATCCGCCGCTCGGGCTTGCCAACGACGACGGGCCTGCGGCCCGTGGCCGCGCGCAGCAGCGCGATCATCGAGCCTGCGTCGGGGATCGGCCCGTCCTCGGTCGGGCAGACCTTGTCAGGATGGGTCGCCACGAAGGGCACGCCGGCCAGCAGCAGATGGCAGGCTCGTTCGAGCTTCGCGTAGGTCAGGGTCTTGTCGAAGCCGAGGACCACCGCATCCGGACGCTCATCGACGAGCTCGAGGCCGGCATCGCGGAACTCGCGTTCGAGGCTCGGCGTGCCGAGGACGAAAACCCGGCGGTACGGCGTCTGGGTCGTCAGGTAGAGCGCCGTCGCTTCCCCCGATGTGATGATCTGGTCGGCCTCGACCTCGAGGCCCATTCCCGCGAGCTTGTCGCGGTAGAGCGTGCGGTCCGCCGACGAGTTGTTCGTGAAGAACAGATAGGGCAAGCCGCGGCGGTCGAGCAGGCGGAAGAAGCCCTTCGCCCCCGGCAGCAGGCGCTTGCCGAGGTACACCGTCCCGTCCATGTCCATCAGGAAGGCGCGGATGGCGGAGATCGGGCGCTTCATCGTGCCGTTCGTCATCCCCTGGGCCAGGGCGTGGCCTTGTAGCGGCGCATGATGACGTTGTCGATCGTGGCGACGCCGTCCATTGAGGCCAGGAAGACCACGGTCGCCGCGACCTCCTCGGGCTGCATCCAGTCCTCGGGGTCGTCGATGTCGCGGTGGGTGCGTGCCATGTCGGTGTCCACGGCGCCGGGGCAGATGGTGTGGACGCGGATGCCGTGGGGCTGGGTCTCGAGGGCGAGGGCCTTGGCAAAGCCGATCATCCCGTGCTTCGAGGCGCAGTAGCCGCCCTGCTCGACGTAGCCCTTCACCCCCGCGCTCGACGAGATGTTGACGATCCAGCCCCGGCCCCGCTCGATCATCGAGGGCAGGACGGCCTGGGTGCAGAGCATGGCGCCCAGCAGGTTGACCTCGAACATGAGCCGCCAGTCCTCGGCCTTGGCCGTGAGGACTGGCTCGAAGCGGGCGACGCCCGCGTTGTTGACGAGGATATCCACCGGGCCGAGGGCCTCGACCACGGTTTTGGCCATCTGGCGAATCTCGTCGGCATCGCGGATGTCGGCGGGCACGGCGACGCACTCGCCGCCGGCGTCGTTCACCAGGCCGACCGTTTCCCCGAGCATCCGCGCGTCGCGGCCCGTCACGGCCACCGCCGCGCCCTCGCGGGCCAGCGCAACGGCCGTCGCGCGCCCGATCCCACGGCTGCCGCCCGTCACCAGGGCAACCTTGCCATCCAGCGTCATCGCGAATCCTCTCGAGCCACAAGACGCGGGCGATTATAGCGACGCGTCGGGTGCCGGTCAAGGAGGGTGGGCGCTTGCGAAGCGGCGCGCACCGGCTGACAGTCGGTAGTGGATGATTGGATGGTTGGATGATTGGATGGATGGGGCAGAGAGGAGGCCCTGAGGAGCTTCGGCGTTCCTCAACGGAGCGCCCAAGATCTGTCACGCCGGTGTCTTGCCCGGCCTTTCCCAGTCATCCATCCAAGCATCCAACCATCCACTCCGGGTGCGCCAGCGTGGCATGGAGGGCCAGAACGCTCCTCCGCCGAGGGAAGTGTCTACTTGCGATGGAACTGGCGTTCCATGTCGTCGAGGGAGAAGAGCAAGGAGGTGGGGCGACCGTGGGGGCAGGCGTCGGCGTCGAGGCCGAGGGCGTCGCGGCGCGCGAGGAGCGCCTGGATCTCGCTGGGCGAGAGCGGGTCGCCGGCCTTCACGGCTGCCTTGCAGGCGATGGTGCTGAGGAGCGCGCGGCGGCGCTGCTCGACGGTCGAGGCCGCGTCGTCCTCGGCCAACTCGGCGAGCAGGTCGTGGATGAGCTGGCCGCAGTCGCAGTCGCCCAGCAGGCGGGGTACGGCGTGGACCGCCAGGGTGCTCTCGCCGAACTCCTCGACCTCGAGGCCCAGGCCGCGGAGCTCATCGAGGATCTCGCCGGCCACGGCCGCCTCGCGCGCGTCGAGCGGCACGACCTCCGGCATGAGCAGACGCTGGCTCTCGATGGCCGCGTCCTGGCTGCGGCGGATCAGCTCCTCGTAGAGGATGGCCTCGTGGAGCGCGTGCTGGTCGGTCACGCGAAAGCCATCGGGCGTCTGCTCGATGATGTAGGAGTCGTGTACCTGGAGGGTAGTGGGCCGCGCGGGCGTCGCTGCGAAGGGATCGGCGGGCGCCGGCTCCGGGGTGCGGCGGGCCGTGGTCCTGGCGTCCTCGAGATGGTCGGGCGCCTCGCCGAAGGGCAGGCCGGGCGGCCGCTCGCTCGGCCGGCGGGGCGGGGCGCCGGAGGCGGCACGACGCACCTGGTCCCACGACGTCGGCATCCCGCCCGATGGCTGGAGCGGCGGTGCCAGCTCCGCTCCCCCCAGAGTCGCCCGCAGCGCACCAAGCACTGCCTGGAATACCCGCCGCCCCTGGCGGAAACGCACCTCGATCTTCGTCGGGTGCACGTTGAAGTCCACCTCCCGCGGATCCGCCTGGAGGAAGAGGAACAGCACGGGGTAGCGGCGGGGGTCCATGAGGCCCTGGTATGCCTCGCGGATGGCGGCGCCGATAGCGCGGTCGCGGATGTAGCGGCGGTTGAGGAAGATGAACTGCATCGAGCGCGAGGCCCGTGAGACGTGGGGCGGGCCGATGTGGCCCTCGACGCTCAGCGGCCCCTCGCCGCCCTCGCACAGCAGCAGGTCGTCGGCCAACTCGCGGCCGACGAACGCGGCCAGCCGGTCGCGGCGGTCCGCCACGGCGGGTGCGTTCACCAGCGTCTTCCCGTCGTGGGTGACGATGAAGTGGATGTGCTCGTGGGGCAGCGCGATGCGGGTCACCACGTCCATCACGTGGCCCAACTCCGTCTTCGGCGTGCGGAGGAACTTCTGGCGGGCCGGGGTGTTGAAGAACAGGTTGCGCACCTCGACCGTCGTGCCCTCGGGCGCGGCGCCGGGCTTCGTCTCTGAGAACTGGCCGCCCGCGACCTCGATGGCCGTCGCCTCCGTGGCACCGTGGGGACGCGACACCAGCCGCACCTGGGCCACCGACCCGATGCTCGGCAGCGCCTCGCCGCGGAAGCCGAGGGTCGTGATGAAGAAGAGGTCCTGCGAGGTCCTGATCTTGCTCGTCGCGTGGGGATGGAAGCACAGGCCCACGTCCTCGGGGTCCATGCCGATGCCGTCGTCGGTCACGCGGATGAGCTTCTTGCCGCCCTGCTCGAGCTGGATCTCGATGCGGGTCGCCGACGCGTCGATGGCGTTCTCGACCAGCTCCTTGATGACGGACGCCGGCCGCTCGATCACCTCGCCCGCGGCGATCTTGTTCGCGACCAGGTCCGGCAGTTCCTGGATCATGCCCATGGGGCGGAGGTCTTCCCTTGTACGAGGGGCTGAGAGCCAAACGGGGCCGTGATGCGTGATGCGTGATGCGTGATCGGACCCCCGTATCGAGCTCCGTCCGTCGCTCTTTTCTTCTCACGCATCACGCATCACGCATCAGAATATCGCGTAGAACATCGGCCCGAGGGGGCTGGTGGCGAGGACGAGGATGAGCGAGAGCAGGAGCATGACGACGACGATGGGCGTGAGCCACCAGCGCTTGTTGTCAGCCAGGTAGTAGCCCAGCTCGCGCACGAGCTCCCAGAAGCCCCGCGCGTGGTCGGCGAAGTAGTGCCACGTCCGCCGCACAAAGCCAACCAGGATGCGCATACGCCCGACTCCTCAGACCATCCTCGACCCGTCGAGCACGCCCTCTCTGGAGCCCCAACGGGGCGTACTATGATAGCCCAGGGCGAAGCCCTGGGTAAAGGGGAAAACGCAGGGCCCAGCCCTGAAAGGGCGTACTACGCTACGGTCGCGGCGCGTTAGTACGCCCTTTCAGGGCTTGCCGTCTCCTTCTCGCCCGTTCCCAGGGCTTCGCCCTGGGCTGCCTCAGTACGGCCTTTCAGGCCTTGGGACCAGGGCTTGCCGTCTCCTTCTCGACAACGAAGTCGTGCATCACCAGCGTGTCGATGCCCGTGCTCTCGAAGCAGGCACAGGCGTCTTGCGGCGTGCGGACGATCGGCTCGCCGCGGACGTTGAACGAGGTGTTGAGCACCACGG
>CAZDNN010000243.1:0-9078 GCA_964506385.1 uncultured Planctomycetota bacterium | reverse complement strand
CCACCCGCCGGCGGTATAATGCCCGCCGTTTCGGCGACCATCCACCCGAGGAGCGAAAGGGCAACACGATGGCAGAGCAAGTGCGGCTGGGCTTCATCGGCTGCGGCGGGAACGCGCGGGGGCACATGGGCCGCTGCGCGGAGGACCCGCAGGCGGAGATCGTGGCGGTGTGCGACGTGGTGGCCGAGTTGGCGCAGCAGAGCGCCGAGGCACACGGCGCCCAGGCCTTCACGAGCCACAAGGCGATGCTCGACGCCTGCGAGCTCGATGCCGTCTACATCTCGATCCCCGTGTTCGCACACGGCGAGCCCGAGCTCGACGCCATCGAGGCAGGCCTCGCCCTGTTCGTCGAGAAGCCCGTGGCGATCGACATGCCGACGGCCCAGCGCATCGCCGCGCGCATCCAGGAAACCAACACGCTGAGCTGCGTGGGCTACCAGCTCCGCTACACCCACGCCGCCGGCGACGCCCGCGCCTTCCTCGCCGAGCAGACCCTCGGCATGGCCGTCGGCCGCTACTGGTGCTCGACGGGCCGCGGCGAGAAGAACTGGCTGCGGACCTTCGCACAAAGCGGCGGCCAGGTCCTCGAGCAGGCGACCCACACCATCGACATGATGCGCTTCCTGTGCGGCGAGATCGCCGAGGTCCACAGCATCCAGGCCAATCGCACGCTCACCGGGATCGATTGCCCCGATCACACGGCCACGGGCATGGTCTTCGCCTCCGGCGCCGTCGGATGCCTCACCACCTGCTGGGCCTTCGAGGGCTGGGACGGGAACATCGTGGACATCTTCTTCGACCGCTACCGCATGACCTGGTCGGCCGGCGGCGTCGCCGTGACGCCCGACGGCGCGGGCTACCAGGCCAGCGACGGCCCGGAGGCGAGCATCGACCGCATCTTCGTCGAGGCCGTCCGCACAGGCGACGGCTCCGCCATCCTCTCCCCCTACGACGACGCCGTCAAGAGCCTCGCCGTCTCGCTCGCCGCCAACGCCTCTGCGGCGGACGGCGAGCCGAAGCCGGTGGCCGTCTGATCGCGCTTGACTCCCGATTGCCGACGGGCGACCCGGGCCGTCCGGGCCGCTTGGCATGGGTGTGCGCCCCGGCCGCGGCTACTTGGTCCGCGTCAGGGTCACTTGTGTGTCGGCGGCGGGTGGGGTCTTGTCGAGTAGCTTGACGATGGTGGCGAGGACGCGGGTCCCATTGGCCTGGGCGATCTGGCAGACACAGAGCGGGCGTCCGCCGGTGGTGAGCTCGACCGTGTCACCCTTGGCGAGACCGTGCCTGGCGGGGAGGCGTATAGGGATCGCCTTGCTGCCGTCAGGGTGCGCCTCGATGGTGCCCGTTAGCGGGGGTGGGGCGGCGGGCGGCTTGGGCTTGGCCTTCGGCTTCGGCGCAGGCTTTGGCGTCTCGGCGGGCTGAGGCTTTGGGGCCTTGACGGCGGTGGGCGCTGGCTTGGGGCCGGCCGTGCCTGTCTTCTCAGGCTTCTCCGGTGGCGCGGGCTTCTCGGGCGGTGGGGGCTTCGGTGGGGCTTTGGCGACGATGTCGGTCTTGCCAGTGAGCTTGCCGACGGCGGCCTCGGCGGCGGCGCGGACGGCTTTATCCTGGGTCTTGAGAAAACTGCGGAGCGCGGGCACCGCCTCCTTGGCGTCGAGGAGGACGAGGGTCTCGATGAGGTCGATGCGGAAGCCCGATGTGACGCGGGACTCCTCCTTGGGGATCTTGGTGAGTGCCTCGACGATATCAGCGGCGACGGCCTTGGTGTCCACGAGTTTCCAGGCCTCGGCGTGCTCCTTGCGGTCGGCGGCGGCGAGGGTGCGGGCGGCCTGGGCGGCGGGGGCGTAGACGCCGGGGTGGAGGGCCTTGGTGCGGCGCGCCACATCGGGCAAGGCGATGGGATCGCCGATCTCGGCGAGGGCCTTGATGACGAGGTTGGCCACGTACCAATCGGGGTCTTGGACGGCGTTGATCAGGGGGCCGGTGGCGGCTGCGTGGCGATGGCGTCCCAGCTCGCGGGCAGCGGCGGCTCGGGCGCTGGGGTCGTCGCGCTGGGCGAGCTGGGCGATGAGGCGCTGGATGGCGGGTGGGGCCTTCGGTCCGGCGAGGTATCGGGCGCGGTCGCGCTGGGGCTGCTGCTCGGCAGCCAGGACCTCGGCGAGCATGCGCGCGCGGTCGTCGCGGAACTGCGGGGCCTTGTAGCGCCCGAGCTCGGCGGCGACGGCGCGGGCCGCCTTCAGGTCGCCGGCGCTCAGGGCCTTGCGGAAGCGGGCGATGTGCTGGTCGCGGAGGCCGTCCACCTCGCTCTGGAGAGCCTTCTGGGCCTCGGCGGCCCGGTCGCCGTGGGCCGTGCCGAGGTGGGCGGCGACGAACTGGCGGCAGGCGGCGATGGCCTCGGCGTAGCGGCGCTCCCCCTTGAGCTCGGCGAGCCGCTTCTCGAGCGCCGGGTATGCCTCGGCGGCG
The DNA here is from genome assembly GCA_964506385.1 of uncultured Planctomycetota bacterium. Taxonomy (GTDB): domain Bacteria; phylum Planctomycetota; class PUPC01; order DSUN01; family DSUN01; genus CAZDNN01. The sequence continues at coordinate 6,618 of CAZDNN010000243.1, read as the reverse complement.
AGCTTCGCGGGGTCTGGCTTTGCCGGCGCCGGCTTCGGGGGAGTGGGCTTCGGTGGCGTCGGCCGTGGCGTCGCGGTCGCAGGCTTCGGCGGGGAGGGCTTGGGGGGCGTCGGCGTCACCTCGGGACCGGGCTCGGGCGGCGCGACGGCGACGGCGGTGCGCCGCGCCTCGGCGAGCTGGGTCTGGAGGCCGGCGAGCCGGCGCTGGAGTTCCTCGACCTTGTCGGCGAGCTGCGTCGAGCCGTTCGCTGTCGTCGGTGCGGGGTGGGCGGGTGCGGCGCTCGTCGGGTCGGCGGCCCTGGCCTGCTGCGCGGCGGGAGGGCGGCCGACGAGGAGATAGGCCAGAAGGCAGGCGAGGAAAACCGAGGCGGTGAGCAAGCATCCGAGCCAGAAGCGCAGCCGGAGGTTCTGGCGGGTCAGGGCATTCAGGTCGCTGGCTTCGCGGGTCAGTGAGGAGCCGCAGTAACGGCACTTGAGGCTCTCGGCGGGCAGGGTGGCCCCGCAGTAAGGGCACTTTTTCGATGGGCGCTTGCGGGTGCTGGGAGCGGCGGGTGCCGGGGCGGTCCGCCGCTCGAGCTGGCCGCCGCATTTGCGGCAGACGTAGGCCGAGCCGTTGTAGAGCGGGGTGTCGTGGGCGCCGCAGTGGGGGCACACGGTGGGGCCGACGCGTCGCATCTTGGCCAGGCAGTCCGCGCAGTAGATGCGGCCGCCGAGCTGCTTGAAGCTGCCTCGCTCGATCTCCTCGAGCGACAGCCCCCTGTGGCACGACGCGCAGACCGGATCGTCCATACCATTACCCCGGGGAAACGCTCCCTACCGCAACCCATTATAGGCTTCGCCCTGGGGGAGTCAATGTAACGGCTGCGTCACGGACTGCTAGCTGTCGTCGTTCGGGGGCGGCGTCTCGCCGGCGGCCTGGGCGGCGCGGCGGCGGGCGACTGCGTTGAGGTCGTCCGGCACTCGGGCGAGCTGGCGTGCGCGGCGGGCCTCGGCCAGCTCCTCGTGCCGCTTGCGGTCCCGCAGGTAGGCGATGAAGAGCAGGCCGACAGTCGCCACGACGATGACGCCGAGGGCGATCTCCACCGTGTAGCTGCGCTCGTATTCGAGCATGACCAGCCGCTGCCCCACGACGACCGCGCAGGTGAGCACCTCGTTGCCCTGGCTCACGTAGGTCCAGTTCTTCAGGAAATAGCCGTAGCAGAGCACGGGGTCCTTGAGGCTCAGGCCGTCGGGGATATCGACGACGTAGAAGGTGTTCATCTTGCGATCCGCGTCCACGATCTGGCCGTAGTAGACGTCCCTGGCCCCCAGGATGTTCTCGGGAAGGGCCATGCGGACGCAGCGGCGCAGCTCGCCCTGGATGACGACGGGCTTGCCGCGGTGCTTGTCGGGGTTGGTGGTGAAGTCCACGTAGGTCAGGTCCGTGCGCGCGATGCGCTCGATCTCGGCGAAGGGCACGGTGCGGGCCTTGTTGAGCAGGTAGTAGAAGGCGCGGGCCTCGGGCCGCGAGCCGTCGCGGATGGGCTGGGGCAGCTCGGGCTCGTCGAGGTAGGTGAGCGGCTCGAAGCGGCGGGCGATGCACGTGGCGACGTGGAGGTCGGGGTCCTGGAGGAAGCGCTCGCTCTCGGGCTCGATGATCTGCGCCTTGAGGAAGCGGGCCGCGACGGTGACGTGGTCGAAGCGCAGGGCGCCCTTGAGCTTCTCGATGGCGTAGACGTCGAAGAGGTGGCCCTGGCTGTTTTTCGGCGCATCCTCGAGGCGGATGCGGTACACCCACATCTCCGTCAGCCCCATCGGGTTGTCGCCGAGGCGCAGCGGCCAGATCTGCGTGATAGTGCCCCGGATCAAGATGGGCCTGGCGCGCATCGCGACGGGCTTCTCCCACAGCACCGCCCAGTCCACCTCCTCCGCCGAGGCCTTCAGCTCCTCCGGGGTGTCCTGGGAGACCACGTAGAGGAGGCGGAAGAAGGGGCCGGGCTCCAGTGTGGTGTCCTGGTCGCTGATGCGCTGGTAGACGTCGTCGGACTTCATGAACTCGAATCGCGCCTCGAGGTCCTCCGGCTTGACGGTGAGCATCTTGGGCTCGGCGCCCTTGACACCGAGGTCCATGGGCGGGACGTCGGTGGAGACCTGCCTGGTGACGGGCTGGGGCGCCTCGCCGCCGGGGGTGCGTTCGCCTGTTGCCTTGATCCCCAGGCTGATCATGCCGCCGACGAGCGCGATGAGGGCCACGACCATGAGCGCGAGCTTGAAGCGGTCGGAGCGCAGCTTGCGCGCCTGGCTCTCGCGCAGGACAGAGGGGTTCATCCGGGCCTCCTTCCGTCTGAGCGGCGGCGCTATTCTACCACCCGCGCCCGGAGGGTTCAACCATCCCCGAGTACAGTCGCCGGGAGGGGCGAATGGTTCACCCGCGCACTGTCCGCGACCGCCTTGAACGCGTGGCGGCGACCTGCTAGAATCAGGGACGTTGAGGCGCGGGCTTTCGCCGAAGGACTGAGTGGTGGATGCTGACCTGCTGGGGGTCGCGGGCCAGATGATATACGTGACGTTCTCGTTGGATGCACAGGGCCGGGTGACTTACGTCAGCGACGCCGTGCGGCTGGTGTTGGGATACGGGCCGGACGAGCTGGTCGGGACGAGCCTCGTGGACTACGTGCCTGCGGAGGAGCGCGCCGCGGCGGAAGCGGGCTGGGCGCGCGTGGCGTCGGGGCAGACGCCGAAGCGGGTCGAGGCGACTCTGCGGCGGCGCGACGGGCGGCTCGTCACGTTGCAGGCGGACGCGCTGCCGCGGCTCGGGGCCGACGGCGGGTTCGCGGGGCTGGACGGCGTGGCCTGCGAGGTACGGGCGGTGGCGCCGCCGCGCGAGGCGCTGTCCGAGCAACTGGCTTGCCTGCGCAGTTGCGACGGTCTGCCGCCGGCGGCGGATCACTTGTCGCACATGCTCGGAGAGCTGTCGGAGTGCGTCGTGACGCTGGGTGCCGAGGCCTGTTGGGTCGGGCTGCTCAACGAGGGGACGCTGGACGTGCGCCCGGTCGTCCATCGGGGCGCCGACGGGGGCCGGCTGGCGGCGGCGGCGAGCGGGGCGAGCGGCCAGGCGCCCCGGAGCAGCCTGGTTGCCCGGGCCATCATCGCCCGCAAGCCCGTGGCGGCGGCCCTCGATGGCGCGGGGAGCCCGGAGTGTCCCCTCGCGGCTGAGGCGGGCCGCTGCGGCTACCGCTCGATGGCGGTGCTTCCGCTTCTGTACGCGGGCCGGCCCTACGGCGTGGTGTGTGTGTACAGCCGCACGGCGCGCGCCTTCGATGAGGGGAAGCTCCGCCTCCTGGGCCTGTTCGCCCATCTTGCGGCGGTCGCCGCCTGCCACGGCGAGGCCGCCGCGGGCGCCGGGCGGATTGAGGTGGGCTTCCGCGACCTGGTGGACCAGCTCCCCTGCGTGGCCTACGTGGTCACGGCGGCAGTGCCGCCCGAGTTCCTCTTCATCAGCAGCAGCGTCGAGTCGTTCCTCGGCTATGCCCCCCAGGAGTTCTACGCCGACCCTTCCCTGACGTTCCGGATCGTGCACCCGGAGGACCGCGCGCGGGTGGAAGAGCACATGCGGCTGGGTGCGCGGAGCCTCGAGTTCCTCACCGCGGAGTTCCGCGTCGTGCACCGCAACGGCAGAGATGTGTACCACGTGGTGCTCCGCTCCAGGCCGCTCGAGGAGCGGGCCGGCCTGCTGCTCCTGCGCCAGGGCATCCTCATCGATGTCACGGAGCAGAAGCGGCTGGAGCAGGAGCTGCTTCAGAGCCAGCGGCTGGCGGCCATCGGCGAGATGGCGGCGATGATGGCCCACGAGATCCGCAACCCGCTGGCGGGCATGTCCCTCGCCCTCCGGGTGCTGCGGGGCGCGCGCGGTGACCGCGAAACGGAGGACGAATGCCTCGACGACCTGGCCCAGTGCCTCGGCCGGATCAACGCCACGGTTTCGCGGGTGCTCGACTTCTCGAAGGCGCGTCCCGTGGTCCTGCGCCCGTGTGCGCTGGCGGCGATCGTCGAGGGCGCGCAGCGCCTCACGGCCACCTACCTCCGCAAGAGCGGCGTCACCTTGCACGTCGATCTGGCCGAGGGCCTGCCGGCGCTGGTGGCCGACCGCGACCAGATCGAGCAGGTGATCGTGAACCTCGTTCTCAACGCGTGCAAGGCCATGCCCGAGGGCGGGGTGGCGACGATCCGCGCTGGGGCCACGGCGACGCACGTCTTCGTTGAGGTGAGGGATACCGGCATCGGCATCACGCCCGAGCAGCTCGGCCACGTCTTTGACCCCTTCTACTCAGGCTTCAGAGAGGGCACGGGCCTCGGGCTGTCGCTGTGCCATCGGATCGTCGAGGCGCACGGCGGGCGCATCGAGGTCGCCAGTCGCCCTGGCGAAGGCAGCACGTTCCGAATCGAGCTTCCACGGGAGTCAGCGGATGCCGCGTCTGCTGGTGATTGACGACGACGCCTCCGTCACGCGGGGCCTGGCCCGCCTGTTCGGCAAGCGGGACCACACGGTCCGCATCGTGCAGGATGCCCGCCGCGCCCTGGCCGTCGCCACGGAGTTCCAGCCCGACGCCGTCATCCTCGACCTGGCGATGCCCCACCGCGACGGCCTCGACATCCTGCCGCAGCTCAAGGCCGCCTGCCGCCACGCCGAGGTCATCATCTACACAGGCACCGGCAACATACCCAAGGCGGTCGAGGCGATGCGGAGCGGCGCGTTCGACTTCGTCGAGAAAGGCGGCGTCGAGGAGGTCGAGGCCCTCCTCGCCAGCCTCGACCACGCCCTCGAGGTCCGCTGCCTCCGCGAGGAGAACGCCTACCTGCGGCGACGCTACAACAAGGAGTTCGGCCCAGACTCCATCCTCGTCTTCTCCGACGCGACGCGCGCCGTCCTCGATCTCGCCGAGCGCTACCGCGCCAACCCGGACGTCCCCGTCCTCATCGAGGGGGAGAGCGGCACAGGCAAGGAGCTGGTGGCTCGCTACATCCACTACCAGGAGGACGACTACGCGCGGCCCTTCGTGCCGATCAACTGCGGCGCGATCCCCGGCGAGCTGGTCGAGGCCGAGTTGTTTGGCTACGTCCCCGGCGCCTTCACCGGCGCCCGCGCCGACGGGTCCCCTGGGAAGGTCGCTGCCGCCGAGGGCGGCACCCTGTTCCTCGACGAGCTCGGCGAGCTGGCCCCCAGCGCCCAGGTCAAGTTCCTCCGCTTCCTCGAGCACGGCACCTTCTTCCCAGTCGGGGGCACCGCCGAGCGCACGGTGCGCTGCCGCGTTGTCTGTGCCACCAACCGCGATCTCCAGAGCGCCATCGCCGCCGGCGACTTCCGCCGCGACCTCTACTATCGCGTCCTCGTCGGCCACATCCTCATTCCGCCCCTGCGCGAGCGACGCGCCGAGATCCTCCCCTTCGCGCGCCACTTCCTCCGCGAGTTCTCCGAGCGCTTCGGCCATCGCTTCGACGCCATTGACCCGGCTGCCGAGGAGATGCTGCTGGGCGCGCCCTGGCACGGCAATATCCGCGAGCTCCGCAACACCATCGAGCGGGTGGTCCTCGTCGGCAACGGCCCCACGGTCACCCCCGAGGACCTCGTCTTCCTCCGAGGCGGCGCGCCCCTCGCCGGGCCCGAGCCGGTCCTCCCCGCCGAAGCGCCCCTGCCGGACGAGGGCCTCGACCTCGAGCGCACGATGCTCCGCCTCATCCAGCGAGCACTCGAGAAGCACAACTACAACCAGAGCCGCACCGCGCGCTACCTCGGCATCACCCGCGAGGCCCTCCGCTACCGCATGGCCAAACTTGGGGGCCTGTGAGCCCTCGCTTGGGAGCGAGGCGCTCGGCGTTGCGCCCTGAGGCGCCCTTCAGCCTGAGAGCTGAGTTGTGTGATATGGCACACGTTGCTGCTGAAGTCCCGGCCACCGCGGGCGACCGCTCGTGTGCACCCCTGCCATAACACTATGTCACGTAAAGGATTAGAGAACCATCTCTGCCACCTGCGCGATCTGGCATGCGATTTGCTCTTGTCATGAAGAAGAAATGCATGGGGGGCCACGGCAACAACGGTGGTAGCTCCTCCCCCTGCCACCGTTAAGTCCCTCTGGCCCCCCACCCCTTCTACGGGACAATTTGAGTGCGTGTGCCGAGGGCACTTGGCGGGCGGCCCTTCTTCGCGAGATGCTCGTCGTGTGCTGTCTGATTCTGCTGATCGAAGCCGATCCCACCATCCGCAAGCATCTGAGCACCCTGCTCGATGCACGCGGCTACCAGTGCCTCGCCATTCCCTCGCTGGAGGCCGCCCTCGCGGAGGCCCCTCGGCGGTCGTATGCCGTGGTGGTCGTGGATCTCGATCTGGCCGGGTCTGACGCTGGCGCGATGGCCGGCTGCTTGCGGGGGGCAGCACCCACGGCGCAGCTCGTCGGTCTCGACGCAGGCGGCGGGGTCAGGGGCCTGGAGGCGTTCGATCTCGTCGTCGCGAAGCCCTTTCTCGCTGGGCCTCTGCTCGCCGCCATCTCTCAACTCCTCCCCCCAGACGCCCCGTGGGGCGAGACGTCGGCGGACGGGCTGGATGCTCCCGCGCCGCGGTGAGACCCGGAGGCCAGACAGCGGG
>CAZDNN010000242.1:0-9092 GCA_964506385.1 uncultured Planctomycetota bacterium | reverse complement strand
GGCCCGAAGACCCGCACGCAGTCCGAACGGACTTCTGCCACGGGCTGCTAGAGGCTCCAGCCGCGACGGTACTCCCGGCGGAGGAATCGGTCAGCGTCTGGCTCGTTGACGATCTTCATGGCCGACCTGTCCCACTCGATGGGCTTGCCGGCGCGCAGGGCGACGTTGCCGAGGAGGACGATCTCGGCAAGAGGGCCGGCGATCTCGAAGCGCGAGCACGCGGGCCTGCCGCCCTTGCAGGCCCGCACCCACTCCTCTGCGTGGCGGCTGGCCTTCACCCAGCGGCCCTTGCCACTGACGCGCGGGATGGTCTTCTTCGGCGGCTTGTACCCCTGCCGGAGCGACTCGGGGATGAAGCGCGGGCCGGCCTGGCCGGGGTTCGTCCCGGCCGTGAGGGCGCCGAAGGTCAGCTTCCCCTTCTCGCCGACGAAGATGGTGCCGTTGCTGCCCAGGAACTCCCGCGTCTCGGGCCACTCCTCGGGGCGCGGCGGGCGCCGGCCACCGTCGTACCAGGTCAGGCTCACTGGCGGCAGATCGCCACGAGCGGCGAAGCGGTAGCGGATGGTGGAGGCCCGGGGATAGCTCTCATCGGTGCCGCCCGTGGACTCGGCCTGGACCGTGACGGTCGGCGCCTCGGCCAGCTTGAGCGCCCAGTAGGCGCCGTCCATCTCGTGGCAGCCCATGGCGCCGAGGGCGCCGGTGCCGAAGTCCCGCCAGCCGCGCCACAGGTACGGGTGGTAGGCGGAGTGGTAGGGCCGCGCGGGGGCCGGGCCGAGCCAGAGGTCCCAGGCGAGGTGGGACGGCACGGCGGGCGCCTCCTTAGGGCGGCTCATCCCCTGCGGCCACTGGGGGCGGTTCGTCCAGCAGTGGACCTCGCGAACCGGCCCGATGCAGCCGTCCCAGATCCATTCGACGACGCTGCGGAGGGTCGGCCCCGAGTACCGCTCGTTGCCCATCTGCGTGGCGACGCCCGTCTCTCGGGCGATGCGCGCCAGCTCTCGCGCCTCCCAGACGTCGTGGGCGAGCGGCATCTGGGTGTAGACGCCCTTGCCCGCCTTCATCGCGGCTGCCGTGATGACGGCGTGGGTGTGGTCGGGGGTGGCGACTATGACGGCGTCGAGCCCCTTCTCGGCATCGAGCATCCGCCGGTAGTCCCGGTATCGCGTCGCCTTGGGGTAGCGGCGGAAGGTGGCCGAGGCCATGCGCGAGTCCACGTCGCACAGTGCCGCGATCGTCTCGCTCTCGCAGGCCGCCAGGGTGTCGGCACCCATGGCCCCGAGGCCGATGCCGGCGATGGCGAGCCGATCGCTCGGCGCCTTCTTCCCCTCGCCGCCGAGGACGCCACGCGGCACCACGGCAAGGGCCGCGGCTGCACCGAAGAACCGGCGCCGCGAGACGGCAGAGCGCCCGGCCCGCCCGATATCTTCCTGGAACGCCATGGGGAGTCTCCTCACTTCGCCGCGCCCATGCAGCGCAGGCGCCCGTCGGTTGTCACGAGATACAGGCGCCCGCCGGCGGCGCTCATGCCGTCGAAGACCGGCGGATGGTCCAGCGGGTACTCCGCCAGCCGCTTGCCGTCTTCCGTCGAGACGACCCAGAGGCGGCCGCCTTTCCGCCCCTCGAAGGCGGCGTAGGGATCGTCCTGCGGCACCACGTCCGGCGCCCCCGCCGCGAACAGGTGCTTCCCGGCCAGCACCATCGCCTGGACGCGCACGGGGACCTTCACCAACCACAGCGGCGGCAGGGCGCGGGAGTAGCCGTTGCCCTTCTCCCGGCCGATGGCCGTGGGCCGCAGGACGAGGCGGTTGTCGTTGGAGTCGGCGAACAGCTCGTAGCCGTCCTTCCCCGGCCAGAAGCGGGGGCTGTGGCCCTGGCGGGTGGTGAAGACGTGGAGGCCGTAGGTGGTCGTCTCGTCGAAGACGAGGATCTGCCCCGACTTCGCCGCGTTGTAGGCAAAGTAGTAGCCCGGCCAGCGGCGGCCGTAGGTCCAGTAGCTGCGGTCGAACCACGCCTTGTCGAGGAAGCCGGCGTTGGACATCAGGTGGAGGCCCACCTCGCGGTCGCCGAGCTTCGTGATCCGCGGCGTCTCCTTGCGCGTGAGGTCGGGCGCGAACCGCACGAAGAACATGTAGAGGTCCTCGCCGTCGCTGACCAGCAGGTCGGACCGGGCGCCCTCCATGTCGAAGGGGCGGCCGGCATCCTTCGTCACGTCGGGATTCGGGGTCGCCAGGTGGGCCTGGTGGAGGACCTTGCCGCTCCGCGGCTCGAGTGCGTAGACCCAGATGCCGCCGTCGAGGAACGACGACCGCCCCGCCGTGCAGTAGGCTATGCCCTTTTGCACGAGCACGCTCCCGTGTACCGGCCAGGCGGACTCGAGCTGGTCGAAGGCCACGATCCGCCGCTCCCGTGGCGCCGCGCGGAACCGCCAGGCCAGCGCGCCGTCCGACGCCCGCAGGCAGTAGACCCATCCGTCGGTCGAGCCGAACAGCACGAGGCCCTCGTAAAGCGTCGGCGGCGAGTCGATGCGGCCGTCCGCCGTGTAGCTCCACAGCGGCTGCCCGCTCGCCGCGTCGAGGCACTGGACGGTATGGGCCTCCTCCTCGGCCACCAGCAGCCGCCCGTCGGCGACGACCGGCTGCGAGAGCCTGCCGCCCAGCTCCCGCTCCCACAGGGCGTGCAGCTCGACGGGCAGGGCGCAGCCGGCCGCGCCGCTTCGACGCGCATCACGCCGGTACGTGGGCCATTCGTCAGCGCTGCCGACTGCCGACTGCCGACCCGCCTTCGCCGAGGCTTCGGCGGGCAGGCTGCCGATTGCACCGTAGGCGGGGCCGCGCACGAGGCGCTCGCCGGCCGGCTTCGTCTGCTCGCCGGCGTCTGCTGTCAGGGCGTTGAAGCCCGTCAGCTTGACGCCCGGATAGCAGAAGCACTGGTGCGGGGGCGCGTAGAGCAGGCCGTTCGCCGCGATGACCCCGAACCCGCAGGAGGCGCGCAGCCAGTCGTGCCGCATGTGGTTCTCGCCCTGGAGGTCCACGAACTCCACGCCCCGCTTAGGCAGCAGCAGGTAGCGGTCGGTAGCCTTGGCGGGATAGCAGCGGATGTGGTGCCCGGGCGAGATCAGGTGCGACACCGTCACCGTCCGCTTCACCTCCCCGGTCATGGGGTCGTAGCCCGTGCTCACGGTGGCGGCGGGCGTCCACAGGAACGTCCTGCCGTGCTCCTGAATGCTGGTGAGCCAGACGAGGCCGGACGCGCCGAAGACCCAGAGCCGCCTGTGCACGCCGGGGCCCTTCCACAGGGGCTTCCCCGTATCGGCGGCGAAGGCCCGGAGCCCGCCCGCCACGGAACACAGCACGGCGCCTCGGTAGATCAGCAGTGTGCCGCCGCGCTGGCTCCCCTTGCAGGGTGCGCGCCACAGCTCCTTGCCGTTCCGCAGATCCAGGCACACGGCCTCGGCGCCGTTGTGGAAGCACACCCGGCCGTCCGCCGCGGCGAGGGTGGTGCGCGCGATATGCTTCGACGGCGTCTGCCACAGGATCCCGCCTCCCTCAGCGTCCACGGCGGTAATGGTGGCGTCCTTCCCGTCCTTCGAGCGCCGGCCGCCCCGCACGTGGAGGACGACCCTATTACCCGTGCAGACGAGCTCGTCGGCCCGCTCGGTGCCCTTGCAGGTCAGGAGCGTCTCGCCGGTGGCGGCGTCGAGGATCGTCAGCGGCTCGCGCTGCCCTGGGGCCAGGTAGACCCTGTCGCCGACGGCAGCGATCGCCTTCGACGGCAGCCGCTGGGCGAGCCGCTTCTTCCAGAGCAGGATGCCGCTGAACCCGTCGCGTGCGACGATCGTCCACCGCTGAGGCAGCCCTGGCTGGCCGATGAGCCCCTCGTCGATCATGCTGAACAGCCGCCCCCTCGCCGACAGCACGAGGGCGACGCTCGACGGCGTGCCGTTGTGGCTGCGGCACCACAGGGGGTCGCTCTTCCACTGGAGGCTTCGCGGCGGGCCGACGCGGGTGTCCATCGCCACGGCATTATTGTCGGCGCCGTGCAGGTAGTGCGTCCAGTCGTCGATGTCATCCGGCCGGGTCTTGGCCCGCTTCTCCCAGCCGGCCGCGGCCTTCACGCACGCCACACCGCCCGGCGCCAGAACGCGCGTGACCTCGGCCATCGGGACCTGCCCCGGGGACTCCACGACGACGAGGTTCGCCAGGTTGTCGGCGTACGGCAGCCGCGTGCCGTCGAAGCGGAGTACCGACACCCTGCCGTAGAGCCCGAGCGCCCGGATGTGCTGCCGCGCGGCCGTCACTTTGCCTGCATCCGCCTCCAGGCCCTGCACGAGGAAAGGAGCTACGAGCTTTGAGCTACGAGCGCCGAGCTTCGGGGCAGCGTCGCTCGCGGCTCGCGGCCCGCCTTCGCGAGGGCGACGAAGCCCCGCTACGGCGGGCGTAGGCGGCTCGTGGCTCGCAGCTTCCCAGAGGGCCGCCGTCAGCCTGCCGTCACCGCAGCCAAGGTGGACGATCAGCCCGCCTCTTACGCCGCTCATCGCCAGGATCTGCTGGGCCTCGGCAGTGCCCTCCTGGTCGGGGCCGGCGGCCCCCGCCCAGGCAGCGACCGTGACGACCCAGAGGGAAAGAAATGCGTGCCGCCCCACCGCGGCGAACGGCGTTGGCTCCGCCATCAGTTCACCTCTTCGCACCAGGAGTGTCGCTCGAATGCCCGCACGCGGGCCGGCCATGGCTCGCCAAGCAGTCTAGCGAGGAACGGCACAGGTGTCCAGCCTGCTTGGCGGCCGATCCCGCAAGCCTTGACCCCTCCGGGCGGCGCGTGCTATCCTTGGCGCCGCACAGGCTCTTGAGGCATGGACGGGACGCGCGCATGGCGGATGCCTACTCCGAGCGGTCAGCGACGCGGCTGCTCGACATCCTGCTCGCCTTCTTCGTGGCGCTGGCCGTCGCGCTGCGGCCGATGCTGCCCGGGCATGGGGGCGGGGCCAACCTGTGGGTGGAGATGTGCGTCTTCATCGCGGCCATGTGCTGGCTGGTGCGCATGGCCATGGCCCGCCGCCTGCGGATCGTCTTCACCGGCGTCGGCATCCCGCTCGCCGTCCTGCTGGCCATCGCCGGCTTCTCAACGCTCCGCTCGCCTCATCAGGCCGCCAGCGTCAGCACGCTGCTCGAGTGGGTGAGCTACGCCGCCCTCTTCCTGGTGCTGGTGAACGCGACGGCGGGGCGGCTCGACCGCCGCTTCGTGCTCCGGCTGCTGTGGGCGTCGGCGTTCGTGGTGTGCCTGTACGGGCTGTTCCAGCAGTTCGTGAACCTGCCGCTGCTGCGGGAGCAGATCCTGGCGGATCGCGAGCGGGTGATCCGCGAGCTGCAACTCCGCCCAGAGGACTACGACAACCTGGCGGCGCGGGCGAGCGGGCGCATCTTCTCGACGTTCCTCCTGGCCAACAGCTTCGCGGGCTTCCTCGCGCTGGTGACACCGGGCTTCGTCGGCTACGTGCTGGACCGCCTGCGGGCCGGGGACAGGCGGGCGCCGTTCCTGGTCGCCTCGGCGCTGTGGGTAGGTGGGACGCTGGCGTGCCTGCTGCTGACGTTCTCGAAGGGCGGCTGGGTCGCCTTCGCCGTGGGCTCCGGGCTGTTCTGCCTGATGCTGGGCAGGGCGCTGCTGCGCAGGCACTGGCCGTGGGTCGCCGGCATCGCGGCGAGCGCGGCGCTGGGCATCGGCACACTCTTCACGACGGGGGTGATCCCGGCGCGGATCTTCTCCGACGCTGTGCGGTCGATGGACGTGCGGGTCGGCTACTGGCGCACCGGCTGGGCCATGGCGACCGACAACCTGCTCGGCGGCGTGGGGCTCGGGGCCTTCGGCTCCCACTACCCCCGCTACCGCTGGGTGCTCGCGCGGGTGACCCAGCAGGCGCACAACGACTACCTCCAGGTGCTGGCGGAGCTGGGGGTCTTCGGCCTGGCGGCGTTCGTGGCCGTCTGGGCGGGGGTGTTGTGGCGGTCGCTGGCAACGCGCTCGGAGCCTGGCGGCCGGGGGTTCCCGCCGCGGCTGGGCTACGTCGCGGGCATCCTGGCCTTCGCGGCGACGAGCGCCCTGATGGCCACGTTCACCCTCGCCGGCTGGGGCACGGAGCCGTGGTTCGCGCGGGTGCCCAAGGCGTTGTGGGACACGCTGCTGCCGCTCGCGCTGGTGGCGTGTTGGGTGGTCTGGTTCGCGCTGCTCGGCCGCGGCGAGCGCGCGGAGCCGGGCGAGCTGTGCCGCAAGGGCCTGGTGTGCGGGCTCGTCGCGTTCCTGTTGCACTGCGCCGTGGACTTCGACTACTACGAGCCGGGCGTTGCGTTCACAGCGTGGGTCGTGGCGGCGCTGGCGGTGGCGCCTCGGGGGAAGGCGTTCGAGCGGCGGCTGAGCGTCATGCAGGCCGTCGTCGTCGGAGGGGCGGCGATGGTCGCGATGGTCGGATTCCAGTGTGTCATGACTCGCTCGATGCTGGGCCAGGCCGACGCGGACTCGGCGCACGGGCTGGCGGTGCAGGCCATCGAGGCACAGGAGGATGGGCGCTTCGTCGAGGCCCAGGATCTCGTGCGTCAGAGCCGCACCCGATACGAGCAGGCGCTTCTCCAGCGCCCCCTGGATGCCGAGCTCAGGCTCCAGTATGCCGCGGTGCTCGCCCGGCTCGTCCATTCGGACGGCTACACGAACCCGCCGCTCTTCGAGCGGACCGTCGGCCTCTATCGCGAGGCGGCGGAGCTGGACCGCGCGTCGCCGGCACCCCACGTGCGGCTGGCCCAGTTCTTCGAGCGCGCCGCCTACGCCCGCGCCGGCGCGCTCTTGGCTCCCTACGTCGAGCAGTACACCTCCGCGCGGCGCGGGCCGTCGCGGGAGCCCCGCTACCTGCCGGCCGTCGCCGAGTACGAGGCGGCCCTCGAGCGGGACCCGAATCGGCCCAAGCTCCACCTGATGCTCGGCCAGGCGCTCTGGAAGCTCGGCGAGCCAAACGCCGCGCGCCGCCACGCCGACAGAGCGCTCGAGCTCCACAAGATGCTCGTCGAGCACTTCGCCGGGCACATCCTGCGCCTGAGGCCCCAGGAACTGCGCGAGGCGGAGGAGCTTCTCGAGAAGACCGGCGGCGGGAGGACGGCACCGTGAACGGGGACGCATGGCTGCGGCGGCTCCGCCGCCTGCTCCTGCCGAGTTTCGACCTGATGCTGCTCGAGCGCTGCCGCCTCGCCCGCTTCGTAGAGCCGGGGAGCCTCGTGCTCGACGCGGGCTGCGGCGACGGTGGCATGGCGTTTCGCCTCGCGCGCCGCGGCTGCCGCGTCCTGGGGGTTACGCACGACGGCAACGCGGTCACTGCCCTTCGCGAGCGCCGCGACCGCCTGGGGCTCGTCGCCGAGACCATCGATTTCGCGACCTGCGATCTCCGCGACGGCCCGCCGCCGGACGGTCCCTTCGACGCCATCGTCTGCTTCGACGTCCTCGAGCACATCCTCGACGATCGCGCTGCGCTCGGCCACCTGGCCGCGGCGCTCCGCGACGGTGGCCGCCTGCTGGTCACCGTGCCCGACCGCTCGGCCCCCCCGCTCTGGGGCGACACTGTCTCAGAGACCGAGGACGGCGGGCATGTGCGCCAAGGCTACGCGCGCGAGGAACTCGAGAGCCTGCTGACCGACGCGGGGCTGCGCCCCGTCCGCTGGGGCGGCTACGGCGGGTTCTTCGCCAGGCGCGCGACCAACGTCAGCCGCCGCCTCGAGCGGCGCGGCGGCCGGCTGTGGATGCTTCTCCGCTTCCTCTGGCTCGTCGCGATGCGTCCGCTCTGCCGTCTCGATCCTCTGCTCCCCTGCCCCACCTACGGCCTCTTCGCCGTCGCCGAAAGGCCCTGACCGCCGCGGGACCCAGCCCCCGACAGGAGGCGCCGCAGCCGTCAGAAATCGACCTGGAGGCGCAGGCCGGGGACGAGGGCCGAGGCCAAGTCGGCGGAGGGGTGGCGGATGTACTGGAGGTCGAGGGTGAGCTGGCAGCAGCCGCTGACGGCGATGCCGTAGAAGCACTCGCAGACGGTCTCGGCGCGGTGGCGCACCGTATCGCGGGTCGGATCGCCGACGCGGCCGCGCGCAACCCCCACCCCCAGCACGTCGTCCTCGCGGCCAGGGATGAGACCCTGGTAGCTGAAGCCACAGGAGCAGAAGTGCTCGATCTCGCTGTAGCGGTCCGGGGCATAGCCGTAGCGGGCAAACAGGCCGAGTCCCTGGCCGTCGTCAGGATCGGCTGATTCCTTGAGCACCATCTGGTCCACGCTCACGTACCAGCCCGACTCGCCTTTGTGCTCGTCGCCGGTCCGGAGGTCCTCGTAGCGCAGGGGGTCGTGCCAGACGCCGACGCGCCAGGTGCCGGGCAGGGTCGTCTCGCCGCCCGCCGGGATGGCGACCTCGATGCCGGCCTCGGCGATGACGAACCAGTCGGAGTCCGATTCGAGCGCCGTGTGGCGCCCCGACGTCCATCCCTCGGCGTTTGCGTCGTAGGCGCCCACCCCCATGTAGAACCCGCCGCCGGGCCGCACGAAGACCGAGCCGCCGAGCGCGTAGTCGGGGAACGGGACCGCCGGGTTGTTCACCAGCGCCGAGTTGAGGAACTGGGTGCACTCGTCGTTGGCAAAGGCATTGGCGTCGAAGTCGCCCGTCGCGTCGATCTTCCCGATCTTGAACGCGACGAGGTCCTCGCCGATGGTCTGCTGGTACCAGCACTCGGAGATCTGGCTCCACCGGTCACCAGTGCTGTCGGCGTCGCCGTTGGCGCCGAAGTAGCTGCCGACGTAGGGGCCGTCGATCCCCTTGCCGCTCGACCCCTCGACGTAGAGGAACAGCTCGCCGCCCGGCCAAAGGCCCGCACGGCCCGTGTCGAAGTCGAACACGATGTCCCAACTCGCCGTGTACTTCCCCTCGGGCTTCGAGCGGATGCCGCCGCGGTGGTTGGCCTGCCACACGGCGGTGAAGCCCGGCTCGACGTGGAGCCCCCGTCCGTCCAGCTCGGACCGCACGCCGCCCCAGTCGCCGCTCGCATGCTCCCACTGGAACCAGCGGCGGTGGGGCTGCGCC
>CAZDNN010000241.1:0-9098 GCA_964506385.1 uncultured Planctomycetota bacterium | reverse complement strand
GTCGGCGGCGGGCGGCCCGCGTGCCTGGGAGCTTTGATTCAGAATCGTGGCGAGCTATATAGGAGCGCCCTTTGGATCACGTGAAAAACGCCATCCGCGCGGTCGTGGACTTCCCGAAGCCTGGCATCGTCTTCCGCGACATCACCCCCGTCCTCGCCGACCCGCAGCTCCTGCGCGAGGTCGTCGAGGCGCTCGCCGCGCCCTATCGCGACCAGGGCGTTGCCCTCGTCGTCGGCACTGAGGCGCGCGGTTTCATCCTCGGCCCCCCCGTCGCCCTCGCACTCGGCGCCGGCTTTATCCCGGTCCGCAAGAAGGGCAAGCTGCCAGCCGACACCTACGAGATCACCTACGACCTTGAATACGGCACCGACACCCTCGAGATGCACCGCGACGCCATCCACCCCGGCACGCGGGTCCTCATGGTGGACGACCTGCTGGCCACGGGCGGGACGATGGACGCCTGCTGCCAGATGGTCGAGGCGGCGGGCGGCGAGATCGTGGCCTGTGCCTTCCTCGTCGAGCTCAGCTTCCTCGGCGGCCGCGCCAGGCTCGCACCCCACGATGTCCTCGCGCTCGTCGACTTCGCGAGCGAGGACGAGTAGCCCGCCGCAGCCACTGGCCCCCGCACACAATCGCCACCCAGCGCTGGACTCCCCAAGGTATCCCCCGTCTGCCGACAGGGCGTTCGGGGCCATCTGGGTAGGTGACGAGCATGTTGACGGACGGCAACACGGGCGTGCGCGGCCAGAGCGCTTCGGGTGGTAACACCTGTTTCCTGCGGCACTTAGGGCTCGATCCCGCCATGTTGCCGATCCGCCACACGATCCGCGCCGATGGTCGCAAGTGGTTGCTGCGTCGGGGCTTAGCATGTTGACAATCGGCAACATTCGCCTTCTCGGACGCGGGGCCAACCGCCGGGATCCGCGAGGCAGGGCTCTACGCAACGCCTGATATCCTCACGACATACGCCAACCGTCCCACCGGAAACCGGCCGAAGCCCGACCTCCCCGTCGCGGCAGCACGCTAGCTCGTGCGTCTGCGCGCGGCCGGACGCCTTAACATGCGGTCTAGCGAAGGCTTACGCCAGACCTCGGGGCCTGCTGCACCGTCGGTACGCTTTTTGCGAGGTGCTTATTGAGTCCATGTGCCAGGGATTCGCGACTCCGGAGGCGTGGGATCCGCGCTACGACACGGAGGAAGATCTCATGTGCAGGAAGACGGTACCGCTTACCCTCATCGCCGTCCTCGCCCTCACGCTGCTCCTCGCGCCGACCGTGGATGCGACCGTGGTCTACATGACCGATTTCCCCAACCCGGGAGGGGTGATGCCCACGGGCTGGAGCGCTCTGGTCGGCAGCGAGGGCACCCCAGGCTGGCGATGGGACGGTAAGGACCTGCGGTTCGATGAGAGCGGGGTGTACGGCCTGGCCCACTACACGGGGCCGCTGAGCGAGGGGTCGAGCACGGCCCTCAGCGACTTCACGATCACCACCGAGTTCCGCAAGACGAATCCCGTGGTCTGCGGGATCGCCGGCCGCATACAGGATGCCGGCAGCTACTATCACGCACGGCTCTACGGGCAGACCGCACTCCAAATCTACCGCTTCGACGGGGGCTCGGCCACACAGCTCGGCTCGACCGTCACGGCGAGCGACACGTACAACCAGGGCGAGACCTGGCGCCTCAGCACGACCTTCGAGGGCCCCACCATCACGGCTCGCCTCTACAACCAGAGCAACGTGCTCGTCGGCACGGCCATCGCCACCGACTCCACCTACGCCAGCGGCTCGGCCGGCCTCCGCGCGCAGAATCCCAACGCCTTCGAGTCCGTCGCCATCGAGACGCTCACCATGACGCCCGGCACCCTCCTCGCCTACGAGGGCTTCGAGACGAACGCCGGCGGCTCTGGAGATGCCTATATCGCCGACGCCACGATCCGGGGGGCCGACAAGCCGCGCACCGGCTTCACCGGCGCCTGGACCTCGGCAGGAGGGTTCGCCGCGAGCACCGACGTCTACAGCCGCACGGCCGGGCTGAGCTACGGCGCCCTCATCACCACGCCTGGCTCCATGGAGGCCTTCCGCAACACGGGCACCAGCGACCAGGTCAAGTACCTCCGCCGCGACTTCGACTACTCCTTCGACGCCACGGACGAGATCTGGGCGAGCTGCCTCTTCAACTTCGATGCCATGGGCGAAGCGAACGGCGGCTCGGCGTTCGTCGCCGAGCTCGCCGACAGCTCCACCACCAGGGGCATTCAGCTCAGGATCGAGCCTGACGGGGCCGGCCCAGACGGGACGGTGCGTGTTGTGTGCGCCGGCAACAGCGGCAGCGACCTCAACCTCGGCACCGTCGCGGCGGATGAGACCCACCTGCTCGTCGTCCGCTCCAGCCCGGCCTCCGACGGCCCGAACCAGTACTACGACGCCATCGACGTGTGGGTCGATCCAGTGGATCTCACCGACCTCGGCGCCCCCGACGCCGAGGGCTACGGCGTCGTCCGCTACCAGTGGCCCAACTTCGGCGACCTCCTGACCTTGGACGAGCTCGAGCTGCGCTGGCGCCCCCAGCCCGCGCCCTTCTCCTTCACCTTCGACGAGTTCCGACTCGGCACGGGGTCTGCAAGCGTCCTGCCCGTGATCCCAGAGCCGGGGACACTCACCCTCCTCGCCCTCGGCGGCCTCGGGCTGCTGGCCCGGCGGAGGAAGCGCGCTCGATAGGCCGGCGGCTTGCCGCTACGGACAGGCCAGGGTCCCGCGGGAGGCGACGAAGCGGAGAACGTCAGCTCCACCCCGGGTCTGGGGCAAGGGAGGGGACACCGCCTCAGCCTTCGCCTGTGCGTGTGACTCCGCGGGATTGCCAGCTCCCGAAGGGAGCGATGCAGGCGTAGCCCAGGGCGAGCAGCGCGAGCCCTGGCGACAGGCGGCCCCCCCCGATAGAGCCCCCGAACGGGGGCGATGCAGACCAAGGGCAGCGAGGACCTCCGGCTGCGCGTGTGGTCCTCCGCGGGGCCGAATCTGCGCCGCCCCTTGCCAGGGGCTGAGCGCGGACATTGAGGGTAGCTCGAGCGACTACGGAGCGACTGCAAAGCGATTCTGAGCGATTCTTGAAAGAAAGTCTGAGCGACGGAAGTGCTGAGTCACCAACGCGTTACGCGCCGGAGGGGGAGTCAGTCGGGCCGAATCGCTCTGGCACGGCGAGCGACTGGGTGCAGCAAGTGGGGGCGGCTTCCCTCGGCAGGCAGGCCAGCCCCGCCAACGATAGGACCGATAGGACCGATAGGACGGACAGAGCCGAGCCGACCCCCGGGTCCTATCGGTCCTATAGGTCCCATAGGTCCTATCCGATGCGCCGAGCGGCGGCTTGTCGCTACGGGGCCGGCCCTCGCCGACCTCGCCTCGGTGGAGCCGCGGCTTGGCCACCACGACGGACTTACAGCGTGAGCAGATAGGCGATCAGGTCGTCGAGCTGCTCCCTGGTCAGGTGGCTGGTGATGCCGTGGCGGTCGCCGGGGTTGAAGGTGGTGAGGACGTCGCGGACGGTGGCGGCGGCGCCGCTGTGGAGGTAGGGCGCAGTGCGGTAGAGCTCGCGGAGGCTCGGGGTGTCGAAGGCGTCGCGGCGGTCCTCGGGGGCGCGGGTGCCGACGTCGTAGATCCGCCTGGTGGTGAACAGCGGGGCGGGGTGGCAGCTCGAGCATCCGACCCGCGGGCTCTCGAATAGCTGCTTCCCCCGAAGGGCGGCGGCGTCGAGCCTGCCGTCGGCCTCGCGGTGCAAAGGGCTCGGGCGGTGACGGACCCACCGCAGGTAGGCCACGACGGCTTCCTGCTCGTCGGGGGTGTGCTGGCGGAACTGGATGAACTGGAAGCCCTTGGCGACGGCGGTCTCGGCGTTGGGCCGCACGCCGGTGCTCATGGCCGGCGGGGTCTCGAGGGCGCCGATGAGCATCTTGGCGTTCTTGCGGTTCCCGATCCCGTCGTTCAGCAGGTCCCAGTTGAGCCCGTCGCTGCCGGTCTCGGGGTGACAGCTCGCGCAGCTCAGCCATCCCTGGAAGCACGAGGGCCTGGCGTTGTTGAAGAGGAAGTGGCCCCGCCGCACGAGGCTCATGGGCCTATCGGGGCCGATGCGAATCGTGTCGAGCAGGCGGCCGGTCGCGGTGTCGAGGACGGTTACGGAGTCGGAGAAGCGGTTGGCGACATAGAGGCGATCGCCCTTCGGTGACAGGGCGATGCCCATCGGGCCGAGGCCGCCTGCCTGCCAGCGCCGGAAGACGCCTGCCCGCGGGAGCGCGCCGAGGTCGCGGGCGAGGTCGCGCGGGTCCGTCAGGCTCGGGTCGGCGCGTCGTCGGGCCTCCGCGCTGCGCGTCTTGATGAGGGTGTGCAGCTTCGGCAGATCGACCGCTGTGATCTCGTGGGTGCCCGTGTGGGACACGTAGAGTGTGCGGCCGTCGGGCGCGATGGCGAGGCCACAGGGGTTCGCCGCACCCCTGATCACGGTGTCGAGAGGCACGGTGGCGACGTGCCGCGGCCCGCCGCGGAGTGCGATCACGGTCAGGCCGTTCGTCTGGATCCAGCCCTGGGCGATCTGGGTGGTGGGCACGTTGGCACGGGGGATCTGGTGGGCCACGTAGGCCCAGCGCCCGTCGGGCGACACGACGATGTCGCGCAGCGCATTGCCGTCGACGGTGGCGACCTCGGCGATCACAGCTCCTCGCTGCACATCCATCACGCTGACGACCGCCTCCACGTGCGGGTCCGTCGCCGGCTGGGGCGAGAGGGCGTTGGCGACGACGGCCAGGCGGCCGTCCGGTGTGAAGGCCACGGACCTCGGCTCCCGCGACATCCCCACCTGCGTGAGCTGCCGCAGCGGGCGCGAGGCGACGACCGACACGCTGTTGCCGACGACGTTCGTCACCAGCAGCAGGGTCCTATCGGGCGAGAGCGCCAGCCCGTAGGGCTCGTGGCCCACCGTGACGCGGCCGGACACCCGGCCCTCCACGACGTCCACGGCGACCACCGCGTGCTCGCCGCGCAGCGCCGCGTAGAGCGTGCGGCCGTCCGCGGCCAGGGCAAGGCCGGCCGGCTCCTCCCCGACGGGGATCTCACGCACCACCCGGCGCCTCGCCGCGTCAACCACGCTGATGCTGCCGGCCGTGACGTTGCTGACGAACAGGCGGGTTCCGTCGCGGCTGACGCAGACGCGGGTGGGCGACTTGTAGTCGTAGTCGTCAGCGGCGGGAACCGGCGCGGCGACAGCGGGCGTCTCGGGCGAGTGGCTGGGAGCCGGGTCCTGCGCGCGGGGGTATGCGAGGATGCGGGGCGAGGCGGCGGGAGCGCGGGGACCCGGCGCGCGCGCAGGGAGCGGCGCCGCGGCGAAGAGATCGCCGAGGCCGTCGTCGGGCGGGTCGTCGTCGAGGATGGGATGGCGCGCGAGCAGCGGGGGCGGCGTCGGCCGCGAGTCGGGCTCGGGCGTCGTCGTGGGGAACGCCTGGTAGCAGGCGCCGAGCTCGACCCACAACACAATGGTGCGCAGCTCGTCTGGCGCGAGCTGGGGGGCACCCTCGGGCGGCATCTTCGCGCCGCGGAACTCGAGGCGCTCTCTCATCGTGTGAGCCGTGTCGAGTCCCCAGCCCTCGCTGAGCGGCCGGCCGTAGAGCTTCCACACGAGGTAGCTGTGGCGCGCGTAGTGGCGGGCGACGTAGCGCGAGAGTGGCCCCGTCACGGTGTTGCGGTACGTGTGGCCGCGGTAGGGCTTCCCGACGAGGCTGCGGGGGCCTGCGGGGTCGTGGCAGCCCTGGCACTTGGCGTCGAGGATCGGCTTGACGCGCTCGACGTAGGCGACGGGCTCGCCGCGGTGGACGGCGCGGGGCAGGGGCTGCTGCTGGAGCGCCAGCGGCATCTGGTTCATCGGCGCGTGGTCGCGGTGCTCGTGGCAGCCCATGCACACCCGCCGCTCGCCGGGCATCACGTGGACCCAGCTCTTGTGGAAGGTCAGGTTCATGCCGTTCTCATCGAGTGCCTGGAAGACGAGCGCCCGGCCTGCGGGCACCTCGACCGCGAAGGAGCCGTCGGGATGGACCGGCACCTCGCCGAGGCTCACCTCGGCATTCAGCGGCACGACGTCCACGCGGCTGATCCCGCAGCTCTGCGGCTTGGAGCCGCGCGCGCCGAGACCCTCGATCACCCGCACGGCCTTGATGCGCCCTCGGAGCGAGCCCATCGGCTGGTAGAGGCTCCCGTTGTCGTGCCGGAGCTCGCAGCGGAACACGTTGATCCCGGCAACGACGCCCGTCTTCTCCGTCGCGCGCACGTAGCTGGGCGCGATCGCCGGCGGCTCCCGCCGCACCAGGGGCGCGGGGAACAGCTCGATCGCCGCCGGATCGTCGTAGACGACCCGCGCAAGGCGGCCGTCGCGCCCGAGCACGACGATCCCGCCCTCACGGCTGTCCGGCCGCGCGCGCACCGCCACCACGCGGCCGTCGGGCAGCGCCGTCGGCGACCGATAGAGCCAGCCGTCGCGCGGGCCGAACGGCTCCCGCGCAGCGTCCATCCCCTGCGAAACGTCCACCGTCCCCATCTCCCCGAAGAACAGCGTGGGCGAGCGGACCTTGAGCCGGTGGTCCGGCCACACGAGCAGCAGCCGCCCGTCGGCCAGCTCGCAGAACTCGCGGAAGCCGCGCGACCACGCGCGGACGCCGAAGTAGCTGAACTGCTCGGTGCCGTCGGGCCGAATGCTGAAGAGCGGGAAGCGGTGTGTGCGGAAGTTGCGGTGCTCCCAGCGAATGGCGTAGATCCGCCCGTCGCGGAACACCCGGGGGTAGATATCGTGGCTGAGGTTGAACGAGATTCGCCGCACGTCGGACCCATCGGGCTTCATCGTGTGCAGCAAGGTCGCCAGCTCGCGGTGATACTCGTCGAGAATCCCGACCCGGGTGCTCAGGAACCCGATCCTCCCGTTCGGCAGATAGAACGGCTCGATGTCGTCGCAGGCGCCGTCCGTGAGCTGCCGCAGGGCCGAGCCGTCCGCGTTGCACTCGTAGACGTGCCATCGGCCGTGCTTCGGGCGGGGGTTCATGCTGAACAGGATGCGGCGTCCGTCGAAGCTCACGTCGGGCCGGCGGACGGACGCGTTCGCGTAGTTGGTGATCGGCTGGAGGTCCGAGCCGTCGCCCCGGACCGTATAGAGATTCGTATCGGGTGCCGAAGGGCGGAGCTCCCACTCGTTGTGGTACAGGACCCGCGTCGTCTTGACGAAGACGAAGCGGACAGCCCCGATGTCGATCGACGCCTCCCCGCCATCGCGGCCCCACGCAGGCACCGCGGCGAGCACGAGGGCGAGCGCCAGGGCACGACGCAAGCGGAGCGGAGAGAGCAACGGCATAGCAGGCTCCCAAGACGGGACGGAGCGCGCCCGAATACCTCCCTGGGCCGTCGCACCGGCTTGGGCGAGTGAGGAGCAAAGGCCATGCCGAGCCCAGCCGCGCCGCGCGGAACGGCGCGCAGCGCCTGCCGCAACTGTATGCTATGACTGGGGATATGCCTGCCTGGCGCGCGCGGAGCCGCGTGTGGCTGCACGCCGACCCAGCGACGGCGCCCGGCAGGGGGGCGCGCGGCAGGCGTCGTCATGACGCATTCTGCGTCGAGCCCGACCAGCGGCCCCTCACACCTCCCGGCGGCGTGGACCAGAGAAAGGCTGGTGAGGGGGGCATGAAAGTGGCCGCAGGCATGGCTGCAAAGCACACCTGCGACCACTGCTGCCGTTGACGGCCACGGCGTTAGGAAGGGAGGGGGCACCTGGTGCCGTGGCCGGCTGGTGCGGAACACCAGCGCTAACTAGTCTAGCGCGTCGCGAGGCCACGGTCAAGGGTGAAACGCGCGGTAAGTCCACCTCATATCACGCCGCGGGACGCCTACGTCACAGGATGCTCCATCACGGTCCCGAGGCGGCAAGCCTGGGCCACCGCAGCCAAGGCCAAGGTCGACCCCACCGCGCAATCCGCGCGGGGATACTCGCCGCAAGCGGCATCAGAGCTCGCGCGCGAACCGAAGAAAAGACGAGACCGATCAGGACAAGAAGTCTCTCACAAGTGCGAGAGCGTGCATGAAAAGGCCGATCCGGCAGCGACTTCTGCATCGGATCGGCCTCTGTCGCTGGAGCGGGCGAAGGGATTCGAACCCTCGACAACCAGCTTGGGAAGCTGGAGCTCTACCACTGAGCTACGCCCGCTCAAGTCACGGTGAGTATACGCCACGTCCCCAGGTTTGTCAACGGCCTTTCAGCGTCTCGGGGCCTCTGGCTGCGGGCCGTAGAGCTCGATCTCCCAGATGCGGGAGATGTCGATCTCCGCCTTGGTGACCACCAGGCGCACGCGACGGGCCGTGACGGGGGCGAAGCGGGCATGCCAGTCCACCGCGGTGTTCCCGGTGACGCTCGTGCCCGGGATGTCCTGCCAGCTCTTGCCGTCGTGGGCCTGGAGCACGAAGTCGGTGACGGGAGAGCTGACGCCTCCGGCAGTCTTGTAGCCGGAGATGATGCGGGCGACGGCGATGGTCTGCGGCTCCTTCCAGGCGAGCTCGACCCAGTTGGGCACTTCGGCGACGCTGAGCCAGCGGAGGGAGTTGTCGTCGGTATCGACCTCGCCGTCGTTGACGAGGCTGGGCGGCGCCTGCTCGGGGTCGCGGCTGCCGAGGGCGGTGGCGGTGGCGTCCAGGGCGAGGTTCTTGCCGGCGGTCTTGACCCACGCTGGATCGACCCGCGGCCTGGGCTTGGAGAGACGGCGGCCGAGCAGGGCTTTGAACTCGTCGAGGTGCTGGGTGTAGACGCCGCGCGGGTCGCAGTCATTGGCCTTGCACAGGTGGGCCGCGCGGCCTACGACCTCGCCCATGCAGCCACCCGTGCGCATGACCCGCGTCGCTCCGAGGGCCTCGTGGGTCACGCTGATGTCCCGCCCAGCCATGAACAGGTTGGGCACGTTGCGGCTGTAGAGGCAGCGATAGGGGATCCAGTAGGGTGTCTTGTAGCGCGGGGCGGGGGCGACGCGGGCGATGAAGGCATCGCCGGCGAACCCCTTGTCGTATCGGGGGTCGGGCAGGTGCAGGTCG
>CAZDNN010000240.1:0-9104 GCA_964506385.1 uncultured Planctomycetota bacterium | reverse complement strand
CGAGGACGATTCAGAACACCGGGCCGCGGTCCCCAAGATCCGGGGCCAGACTCGGCGGCGGGCCGCATCGCCGGCTAGTTCGCAAGGGGCCTCAGCACCATCACCGATCAGGCAACCGCGCCCGCCGTCGCTCAGGTCGACTCCTGCATCGCCCTCCCGTGGCAGACCCTACCGACGACCCGTGAGGAGCCCTTCCGTGACCGATTTCGCTTCCTGGCCTCGCGACGAGATCCCCGAGCGGCTGGTGGCCGCGATGCACGCGAATGGCGGGCTGGCGCCTGTGGACGTCGAGCGCTTCTGGGCCGACGACGCGAAAGCCCATCAGGACCCCTTCGCGGAGGACTGCCCGCAGGTGCCGCTCGGCATCCGGATGAGCTGGGAGTGCGTCTTCGCCGAGCTGGGCCTCGGGTACGACGCCTGGCGCTATCAGCACGACGAGCCGTGGGCACTCGAGCTCAACAAGGCATACAACGATAAGGCCGAACAGATCGTCGGCCGACGCCTGCTCCGCGAGGAGCCGCGCCGACAGGGCAGGAGCTACCCGGCGCACCAGGGCCTCCACGGCGTCTTCGAGGCGGAGAACGTGTGGCACGCCGGCTCGTGGTGGCTCAAGCAATCGGCGCACGACCCGGGTGAGCTCTCAGCGCTCCTCGACCGCGTGGAGGCGCGGCTGGACGGCGACTTCCGCGGCTTCCTGCTGCCGGAGAGCTGGGACGCGGCGAAGGCCGAGCTGCTGCCCCAGGGCATCAAGCCGCCGCTTTACCGCGGCCAGCGCGGGCCGGTCACCTTCGCCACCTCCATCTACGGCGGCGAGAACCTCATCTTCCTGATCGTCGACGACCCGGACCTCGCCGCCCGCTTCAGCCGCCTCATCCTGCGCGCGATGCTCGCCATCGCCCAGGTGCTCGACGAGGAGGCGGGCTACACCCCCGAGACCGCGCCACACGGCTTCAGCTTCTGCGACGACAACTGCTGCCTCCTCACCCCCGCCATGTACGAGCTCTTCGGCTATCCTATCCTCAAGGGGATCTTCGACCGCTACAGCCCCGATCCCGGTGACCGCCGCTACCAGCACTCCGACTCCGCCATGGGCCACATCGTGCCCATTCTCGGCCGCCTCGACCTCACGGGGGTGAACTTCGGCCCGCCCGTCCTGGTCGAGCACATCCGGCCGCACCTCCCGCACGCCGTGATCCACGGCGTCCTCGCGCCCTTCACCTTCAGCCGCAACGACGAGGTCGGCATCGTCCGCGAGTTCCTCCGCGACCACGAGCAGGCCCGCGAGCAGCGCGGCCTGGTCTTCGCCACAGCAGGCTCGATCAACGACGGCTCGCGCCTCACCGCCATGCGCCTCATCATGTCGGCCATCCAGCATTTCGGGCAGTACTGACCCGTCGCGGCCATGCCGCAACGGATATGCCAGATGCCAGATGGCAGATGGTGGCGGGGTCAGGCGTCGGGCAGCTCGCGGCGGAGGCGGGCGATGACGGGCTCCTCGGGCAGGTCGGCGAGGGGGGGGCCGATGCGGTGGCCGCGGAAGCCGCAGCCCACCTGCGCGACGGTGTACTTCGCCATGGCCTCTTCCTGTTCACGCGCGACCGACACGAGTGTCCGCGTTATGAGCCGGACCCCACGCTCGGTCAAGGTGCCTGTGGCGTATTTGACGACCTGACGCGCCACGCGTACGATGCAGTGGGTGATGCCCTCGACCAGTCTGGATCTCTGGGAGAAGCAATGCCCAGGAAGCACAGGAAACAACGGCGCCCGAAAGACCGGATGCAGGAAGCCACAGCGGAAGCAGAGGCCGCGGTGCGCGCGGGCGCAGA
The DNA here is from genome assembly GCA_964506385.1 of uncultured Planctomycetota bacterium. Lineage (GTDB taxonomy): Bacteria > Planctomycetota > PUPC01 > DSUN01 > DSUN01 > CAZDNN01. Next base: position 7,278 of record CAZDNN010000240.1, on the reverse strand, counting down.
CCGCTTACGGGCTCGGGTGGAGCGAGTGGCGGAAGCTCCCACGACATGGTTCACAGGCGAGCAAGAGCTCCCGAAGATCTCTGGGAGAGTCATCGAACTCGCCGAACCCATCAGCGAGGCCGGAGACGGCGTCCTCCCAGCACGCACGGCCATCTCATTCGCCACCCTGGCCTGGAACCTGTCGCTGTTGCCCGAGGATGTGCGTCGTCGGGAGTTGCGCGCCGCGGCGAAGGAGGTTGAGCCCGACAGCCTTGCGCTCCGCTTCGAGTTCCAGCACATGGTCAGTATGCTGGTCAGGCGCAAGCGCGAGCTCTTCCCCGAGGACGAACGCTTCATCATGGACTACGAGCTCGTTCCTGCCGCCAACGGGCACACGCTGACCGTCATGTGCGCGATGCCGCCCGAGGACGAAGCGGATGACGCAGAGAATGCCGCCGAAGGAGCCGGGGCATGAGGCCCGTGGTGACTGCGTCCGTGCTGCTGCTCCTGGTCGCGACGGCCTCTGCCGCGGAGATCGCGCAGGTGGACCGCAGCGGGAGGATCCAGGCGGTGAACGTCGAGGGGGAGCCGGTGATGGTGCGGACGAACCTGCGCATCCCCACCGCAGGCTGGACGGCGCTGCCGGGACTCGAGAGCGCGAAGGACCTCGAGGCCGAGCGGAAGGACGACGCAACGGCCTGGCGCGGGACCATCGAGCCGGCGAAGGGCTGCCCCTTCCGCGTCGAGCAGCGGCTCTCGGAGGCCGAGGGGGCGCTGCACCTGGCGTATCGCGTGACAGCCGACGCCGATGCGAAGACGGAGGGCGTCTACTTCTGGCTCGACCTGCCGGTGGCGCGCTTCGGCGGATGCACGTGCGAGCTGCTCTCGGGCGGCCGTCTGCTGCAAACCGCCACGATGCCCAAGGAGCGCGCGCAGCCCCGCCACTTCGCCCGCGCACCCGCCGATCAGACCGTGGTGACGGGGCCCGACGGGACACCCGTGCTGACGATGTCGCTCGACCGCCAGTGCCACATCCAGGTGCAGGACAACCGCGAGTGGGGCAACCCCAGCTACTCCGCGCTCGTCCGCTTCCCAAGGGGGCCTCTTGCCAAGGGGCAGACCGACCAGCTCAAGGTCACCCTGCGGCTGTCCGCCCAGGCCGACCGCACGCCGGCGAAGCTCACCCTCGATGCGACGAAGACCCGCTACCGCCTCGACGGCTTCGGCGGCAACTACTGCTTCGGCATCCAGTCGCCCGTGACGCAGTACACGCTCCAGCACCTGCGCGTGGCGTGGGCACGCACCGAGATGACGCCGCCCGAGTGGGAGCCCCGCAACGACAACGACTCGCCCGAGCAGACGGACTGGGACTTCCTGACGAGCCACGACAAGCCGGGCACGAACCTCCGCCGCGAGCTCCTCCTCGCCCAACAGATCCAGCGTAAGGGCATCCCATACTCCATCACGATCTGGCATCTGCCCGAGTGGCTCTATGCGAAGCCCAGGTCAGACAAGCACCGCCCCAACCGACGGCGCGTCCATCCCGACAAGTGGCCCGAGCTGCTCGAGTGCATCGGCAGCTATCTCGTCTATGCGAAGAAGCAATATGGCGTCGAGCCCGATCTCTTCTCCTTCAACGAGCCGGGGATCGGCTGCCGCGTGCTCTTCACCGCCGAGGAGCACCGCGAGGCCATCAAGCGGCTCGGCACCCACTTCGCGAAGCTCGGCCTGCGGACCAGGATGCTGCTGGGCGACGTCACCGCGTTCCGCCGCTCCATTGGCTACCCGCAGGTGGCGGCGAGGGACCCCGAGGCGATGAAGTACGTCGGCGCCCTGGCCTTCCACTCATGGGGCGGCGGCGAGCCGAAGCACTACGAGGCGTGGGCAGACCTGGCCGAGCGGCTCGAGCTGCCGCTGCTGGTCGCCGAGCTGGGGGTCGATGCCTTCGCGTGGCGTGGCGGCGCCTACCGCTCGTTCCTCTACGGCCTGCGCGAGGTCGAGATGTACCAGCACATCCTGCTCTACGCGCGGCCCACCGCCACGATGCAATGGGAGTTCACCTCCGACTACGGCATCGTCCTCGAGCAGAAGGGGGCGGACGGCAAGGCCCGGCTCGTGCCCCACGCCCGCTACCACTTCATCCGCCACTTCTGCAACCTCACGCCGCCGAAGGCCGACGCCCTGGCCACGGCGTCCGACCACCATCGGGTCCTCTTCACCGCCTTCCGCGGCGAGGCCGAGGGGAAGCCCGCGGTAACGCTGCACATCGCGAACCTCGGCGCCGCGCGGCCCGCTGTCCTGAGCGGCGTGCCCGCAGGCATCAGCCGCTTCCGCGCTGTCCGCACGAGCGGCGACGAGGCCTTCAAGGAGCTGCCGCCCGTCGCCGTCGAGGGGGGCGAGGCGGCGCTCACCCTCGCCCCCCAGTCGCTGCTCACCCTCACCACCATGCCCGGCGGGGAGAGCCGGTAGCGCCTCGCCGCTGGCGGCCGGTGCAAGAGCCGCGCAGCGGAGGGCTTTGACTTCCGAGCAGCGAATGACGATAATCGGGAAAGCGACGGAGCAGCGCCTCGCCTCCCGACACTACGCTACGGAGAAACAGCGCCCATGCCCCGCGACGCCCGCCGCACGCTGACTTGGGCCGGCTTCACTCTCATCGAGCTGCTCGTGGTGATCGCCGTGATCGCCATCCTGGCGACGCTCATCGCCACGGTGGCCATCCGCGCCATCGCACTCGGCGAGAGCACCCAGTGCAAGAGTAACCTCAACCAGTTTGGCAAGGCCACGTTCATGTACTACAAGGACTACGAGGACTTCCTCCCGATGATCGGCGGGACCAACACCGACAAGTACCCGCCCTGGTTCATCACCCTCGGCCACTACATGGGCAGCTACGAGCATTCCCGCGAAGCCTACACCTGCCCCTCGAAGCCCCAGACCAAAGTCGGCTACGGGGTGAACGTCCGCTTCGCCGACCCCTACAAGATGAAGCACGCGTGGCAGAAGACCATCCCCCGCGGCGTCGTGCGCAACCCCAACGGCACCATCTATATCGGCGATACCGGCTACCCCACCGTCCCCACCGAGACGGACCCGCAGAAATGGATCGAGGACGACACCATCGGCCCGGTCTACCCCCAGCACAACGGCGACGGCTCGCCCGTGCAGTTCAAGCTCCGCTTCCCCTACCACCCCGGCTACAGCCTCTACTTCAGCACTGACCCGTCGCGCTCGTGCCCGCGCCACGGCGACAAGACGAACAACCTGATGTTCGACGGCTCGGTGAGCGCCTACCGCCCCGACGTCCTGCTGAGCAAGAAGTACGACGAGCCGGGCTGCCTGTGGGACAACCGCTAGGAGACGTGGCGAGTGACAAGCTCCGAGTGCCAAGGCCAAGAGGCGAGCACAGGGCGCTCCCGCGCCTCCGTCGCGTCACTCTTCCACTTGCCGCTCGAACCTCGAACCTTGCCACACGCTCTGCGAGCGTTCACGCTCGTCGAGCTGCTCGTCGTCATCGCCGTGATCGCCATCCTGGCGTCGCTCGTGCTCACCGCCGCGTTCCGCGCCATGGACCTGGGCAGGCAGACGCAGTGCCGCAGCAACCTAAGCCAGATCGGGAAGGGCTTCTGGCTCTACGTCCAGCGGAACGATCAGTGGATGCCCGCCATCGGCTATCCGCCGGAGTACAGCTCCAGCGGCCACTACACGTGGTGGTACGACGCGATGATCGACCAGATCGGCCACCCGAAGATCATCATGTGCCCGGCCAAGCCCCAGACCAGGCTCGGCTACGGCTACAACGTGCGCTTCGCCGACCCAACCGGCAGCAAGCACTGCTGGAACCAGACCCTGCCCGTCAACACCATTCGCAGGCCCTCCGGCACCATCGCCTTCGGCGACTGCGGGAACGTGATCAACTGGGACACCCATCCGCCGCCGCTGTGGGAAGAGAACGACGACATGCCCGCCTCTGCCAAGCTCCGCTTCCCCTACCGCCCCGGTGACGGCCTCTGGGCATCGCTCTGCGGCAAGCCCATGCCCCGCCACCGCGCCAACGCCAACTTCCTCATGTTCGACAGCGCCGTCCACTCCCATCGCGTCGAAGACATCCTCCGACACGAGTACGGCGGGCCAGGCTGCCTGTTCGACAACCAGTAACCCCCCTCGCTGCCCCCAACTCACGCACTGACGCATGGGCGCTACAGGAGCGCTGTTGCGGCCAGGACAGGGCAGGACGCTTGACGCGGCGCCAATGGCTCGCTAGACTGCAAGGGTGGACTTCCGGCCCGGAGGGCAGGCACGCAGACCGCTGGGGCACCCGCCGTGATCGACCTGTCGCAGCACGACGGCCCGCTCTTCTCCGACGGCTATCGCAAGATCCTCGCCTCCATGCCCGGCATCTCGGAGCAGGGGCCGCGCTACCACGCCGCCGCCCCGCCGGGCCTCCGCGAGCGAATCGTCCGATGCATCTGGTTCGACCAGACCCTCGCCACCGACAAGCTCCGCACCGACGACGGCCGCCGCCTCCGCGTCCTCAGCCCAGGATGGTGGAACCTCGAGGCCGGCCCCGACTTCCGCAACGCCGCCATCCGCATCGGCGCCAACGCCGTCCTCAAGGGCGACGTCGAGGTCCACCTCCATGCCTCCCTCTGGAAGGGACACGGCCACCACACCGACCCCGCCTACAACCGCGTCGTCCTGCACGTCTCGCTCTGGCGCGACACCCCGAGCGACACCGTGACCACCGCCGCTGGCAGCGCCGTGCCGCAACTCACCCTTGAGCCCTATCTGACGGCGCCTATTGCCGAGCTCGCCGACAGCGTGGACCCCGCCGAGTACCCCGAGACGAGCGATGCCAGCGCCGGCCGCTGCCAGGGCCTGCTCGAGGAAGGCAAGGTCACCATCGAATGGCTTGCCCACCTGCTCGACCACGCCGGCGACCAGCGCATCGCCGACAAGGCCCGCCGCCTCGCCAACCGCTTCGCGACGGCTGACGACGACCAGGTGCTCTACGAGGCCATCGCCGAGGGCCTCGGCTACAAGCGCAACAAGGCTCCCGCCGCCGAGCTCGCCCGCCGCCTCCCGCTCGCCGACCTCCGCGAACGCGTCGAGCGCCGTCCGGCGGACACGGCCCTCTCCCTCGCAGTCGAGGCCCTGCTGCTAGGGACGGCCGGCCTCTTCCCCGAAGAGGACGAGCTGGTCTTCGACGACGCCGAGCGGGAGTATCGCCTTTCCCTGCGTCGCCTCTGGCGCGAGATGGCCGACGGGCTGCGAGAGGAGGCGCTGGACCCCGCGCAGTGGAGCTTCGGGGGAACCCGCCCCGTCAACTTCCCGACCCGCCGCGTCGCCGCCCTCGCACGGCTGGCCGCCGCCCATCTGGACCGCGGTCTCGCCCGCGCGCTCCGCGACGCCCTTGGCCCGACCGACCAGGGACGCCTCCCGCCCCGCGAGCTGTCGCGGCGGCGCGCCCAGCTCCTCGACGTCTTCCTGAGCGTCCGCCATCCGTTCTGGGACACACGATGCCGCTTCGGCGGGAAGCCCCTGACCCGCGCAGCGCGGCTCATCGGCGCCGACCGCGCGCACACCCTCATCATCAACGGCGTGCTGCCTGCCCTGCTCTACCAGGCCCGCCGCGACGGCGACCGGCCCTTCGAGGAGCTCCTCCACCAGCTCTTCGCCGCGTACCCGAAGCTGCCGAGCACCAGCGTCACCCGCTTCATGGCCCTTCGCCTCTTCGGCCGCCCCGAGACCGAGCTCAAGACCCTCCGCAGCGCCCGCCGCCAGCAGGGCCTCTACCAGATCTACGCCGACTTCTGCGACTCCGAGACCGCCACCTGCGCCCGCTGCCCGCTCGTCAGGCTGCTGGAGGCATAGGATGGTGAAGCTCAGCACGGATCTCGATCGCAGCTACACCTCGGCAGTCCTCTTGGCGCTGGCGCAGCAGCTCGTGGTCGGGGTGTTCTGTGCGCTGATGCTGGATCTCGGTGCGCTGAGCCGGCTCTTCGCCGTCACGCTGCTGGGCTTCTGGGCAGGCGTAGCGATCATCGCGTTCCGCAGGCCCACGAAGCCGACCTCCCGCGACCTCCTGGCCATCCGCTGGGGCTCCATCCCGCTCTTTCTGCTGGCCTTCGCCTATGTCCGCCATGTGCTCGGGATCTACTGACGACGCAACCACGCTCTCGCTGGCCGCCGCCAGCAGGGCCTCTACCAGGTCTACACCGACTTCTGCGACTCCGAGCAAGCCCCCTGCGCCGCAGGGCTTTGGCACTCATACGCATGCTGTGAAGTCGCGGCCATGCTGGTGTTATGATGCCTCATGCAGCATCGGCGGCCAAGGCCGATCCCAAGGGGCAGTAGCCAGGCAGAGGCCAGTCTGCCGCTGCACGGGCCGCGGGGGCGTCTAGGCCCACCCGGGCCTGTCAGGGCTTTGCCTTCGGGGTGGGCGTCGCGCTCGCGGGGGCTTGCTCGGACGGGGGCAGGGCCTTGGTGATCTCGTCCACGGGCCTCGGCAGGCGGTCGGCAGGATCGGAGGGAGCAGAGGCCGTGGGGCGGGGGGCGACGGCGTCGAGCCGCAGGTCGAGCCGCTCGATCTGGAGGGCAAGGCGCGCTTCGAGCTCGTAGAGATGGTTGTCGATGGCGCGGTAGCGGGCGTCGGCGACGCCGAGACCGAGGTTGAGGACGAGGAAGACGAGGATGGCGGCGGCCGCGGCGCCCATGGTCCAAATGGCGGCGCGCATCCAGGGGGGCCGGAGGCGCTCGTCGCCGAGGGTCTCGAGCGCGCGCCGAACCCTCGGGTCGCCTGGCGAGAGCTGCGCGGCGCGCAGCCAGCAGGCCTCGGCTTCGAGGTAACGGCCCTGCTGCGCGTGGATCCTGCCGCGGAGGTCGAGGAGGCGGGTCTCACACTCGACGACCGCGTCCGGGTCGCCCCCATCCGCGGCCTGGAGCAGGTCGTGGACCTGCGCCTCCATCCGCTCGCCCTCGATGCGGTCGAGGGCAGCCTGTGCCTTGAGGTCGCCGGTCGAGCCTGCCTTCTGCCGTGCGGTGGCGAGTCGTTGGGTCTCGCCGTGCACCTCGGTGCGGAGCTCGCCCAGCGGGACCACGGCGCGCCCGAGGCTGATCACCTCCTCGAACTCCTCGTCGAGCACGGGGATGTACGCCCTGGCGGTGATGAGGCGCGACTCGTCGATGTGGATCGTGATCTCGACCTCGCTGCCCACCGGCACGTCCCGCCGCACCTTGGACGCGGGGACAATGAGATCGCCGATCCGACGGTTGCGATCCGCGCGGGAGACATTCTCTCCT
>CAZDNN010000239.1:0-9141 GCA_964506385.1 uncultured Planctomycetota bacterium | reverse complement strand
TCGCCAGCGAGAACGGCACGCCGTACTTCGTCTTCGACCGCGACGAGGTCACCCTGAGCGCCTGCTGCCGCCTGCGGACGACGATCGAAGACACCTACATGATCCGCCACCTCGAAAGCATGCGCTTCTGCGGCTTCCAGAACGTCACGGTGAACCTGCCGCAGGCCGCCTACCGCGCCGGGCGTGGGAACGTGGACGGCTTCCTCCGCGAGGTCGAGCATGCGATGGACGTGGCGATGAAGGCGCACCTCCAGAAACGGGAGTTCATCGCCACGCTCATGAGCGGCCCGCAGATGCCCCTGTGGCAGATTGGCAAGGACGCCGCCGACGGCCGCCCGTACGTCGATCTCGACAAGGCCACCTACATCATCGGCCTGGTGGGCCTCAACGAGGCCATCCAGTACCTCACGGGCATGGAGCTCCACGAGAATGGGGAGGCGCTGAAGCTCGGCCTCCGGATCGTCACGCACATGTACTTCAAGGCCAAGGCCGACGGCAAGAAGCACGGCCTGAAGGTCTCCCTCGAAGAGAGCCCTGCCGAGAGCGCCGCGCGGCGTCTCGCCAAGGTGGACATGCGCACCTATCCCGACGCCCGCGCCTGCGTGCGCGGCAACGTCGAGCGCGACGAGTACTACTACACCAACTCCATCCACCTGCGGGCCGACGCACCGGTGGACATCGTCACGCGGATCCGCCTCCAGAGCAAGTTCCACCAGATGATCGAGTCGGGCGCCATCATCCACGCCTTCGTCGGCGAGGAGCTCCCGTCGCCCAGCAGCATCCTGAGCCTGGTCCGCAAGACCTTCGACCAGACGGCCTGCGCGCAGTTGACCATCTCACCGGAGTTCACCGTCTGCAAGAGCTGCCATCGGATGGAGGTCGGCCTGCACGACACCTGCGGAGTCTGCGAGTCGCCCGACGTCTACGGCCTGACCCGCATCGTCGGGTACTTCAGCAGGATCACCAACTGGAACAAGAGCAAGATCGGGGAGCTGCGCGACCGGCAGGCCGGCAACTACGCCGTGCCCGGCGCGCGCGCCGAGAAGCCGGAGGTCCGCGAGCGAGTGACTGTGTGAGAGGGATGCCACATGCTGATCGAGGTGTTCGGCAAGGAGAACTGCGCGAGGTGTGAGACCACCAAGCACAAGGTCCAGCACTTCATCACCAAGCTCGGCCTCGCCGGCCGCGTGCAGTTCCAGTTCCACGACATGGATACCGTGGATGGGATGACCGAGGGCGCCTTCCGCGATGTCCTCGACATCCCCACGACCATCATCCAGCGAGACGGCGAGGACCTGATCCGCTGGACGGGCGAGATCCCGCCCACCGCTGCTATCAAGGAGTACCTGGGCACGGCCTGACCGGCCTGTCCGCGCGCCGCGCAACCATCGCACGCTCGTCCTCGCCCTGCGTCCCTGCCCCTCGCGCTCGGACGAACGCTCGCGAGCCGGGGGGGACAAGGGCGGCGGCGCCGGCGAGAATGAGATAGATCAACTCCATGACCGATGCGCTTCCCCCCATCAAGGGCTTCCTCCCCAGCAGCATGATTGAATGGGAGGGGCGGCTCTCCGCGAGCGTATTCCTCCCAGGGTGCAACTTCCGCTGCCCGTTCTGCCATGCCTCCGCGCTCGTCCTGCACGCCGACGAGTTGTCCACGATCCCTCTGGACGATGTCACTGGACACCTGCGGGACAACCAGGGCTGGATCGACGGGGTGGTGGTCTCCGGCGGCGAGGCCACCCTCCACCCCGGACTCCCTGCACTCATCCGCACCCTGCGCCAGTACGTCCCTGGCGTGAAGCTGGACACCAATGGCACGCGGCCAGACGCGATCGCCGCTCTGATCCGCGACGGGCTGATCGACGCCGTTGCGATGGACGTTAAGGCGCCGCTCGACCTGACATACCACCGCGCGACGGGCACGCGGGTCGATCTCCAGGCCGTCCGAGCGAGCATCGACCTGCTGCGGACCAGCGGCATCGAGCACGAGTTCCGCACCACCGTGGTGCCGGAGATCCACGAGATGGCCGACGTCGTCGGCATCGCCAGGGCTCTTGGGGACGGGGAGACACTGGTCCTCCAGCAGTTCGCACCCCTCGAGTGCCTCGACCCCACGTTCCTGGACGTCCAGCCCTTCTCGCGGGAGACCCTGCGGGAGATGGCGGCGGCGGCACGGGAGTTCGTCGCCGAGTGCCATCTCCGTGGCGAGGCAAGCCGCGAGGCCGAAGTGAACACAGGGCAGGCCCGATCATGAAGCAAGCCGCCCATTGGGACCCCCGCGACGACGGCAAGGTCCACTGCCGCCTCTGCCCCCACCGCTGCGTCATCGCCGACGGCAGGACGGGGCTGTGCGGCGTGCGGGTGAACCAGGCTGGGACGCTGTACGCCGCGACGTACGAGCAGGTGACCTCGGCGGCCATGGACCCCATCGAGAAGAAGCCGCTCTACCACTTCCACCCCGGCAGTCAAATCCTGTCGCTCGGCAGCCGTGGCTGCAACTTCGCCTGCCAGTTCTGCCAGAACTGGTCGATCTCGCAGGCGGAGGCCCGGACCTCGCGGCTCCCCGCTGCGGCCGCGGTCCAGATGGCGCTGCGGGAGGGCTCGGTGGGCATCGCCTACACCTACAACGAGCCGCTCATCTGGTTCGAGTACGTCATCGAGACTGCCACCCTCGCGCGCGCGGAGGGCCTCGCCAACGTGCTCGTCTCCAACGGCTACATAGAGCCCGAGCCCTTTGCCGAGCTGCTGCCGGTCATCGACGCCATCAATATGGACATCAAGAGCATCCGCCCGGAGTTCTACAGAACCCTGTGCGGCGGCACGCTGGAGCCTGTGCTGCGGAACGCGGAGACGGCTGCCAGGCGGGTCCACCTGGAGGTGACCACGCTGGTCATCCCCGGCCACAACGACACGGAGGAGGAGTTCGAGGAGCTGGCGGCCTGGATCGCCGGCCACCTGGGGCCACAGGTCCCCGCGCACCTGTCGGCATACGTCCCGCGCCACAAGCTCCAGGCGCCGCCGACGCCAACGGAGACCCTCGAGCGGGCCTATGCGATCTTCAACAACCGGCTCGATCACGTCTACCTCGGCAACATCTACGCCCGGGTCGGCAGCGACACCGTGTGCCGCCAATGCGGCGCGACACTCATTGCGCGGCGCGGCTACACCATCCGCGTCGCTGGCCTGGCGGACGGACGCTGTGCGTCGTGCGGGGCAGACAACAACATCGTGGTGTAACAGCGTGGCCGGCGAGAAAAAAAACGCCGGCCGGACAGTTTTTTCCTTAAGTGATCCGCCTTTTTGCGGGACTTACTTGGTAGAGGGTGTACCCGTCCCATAGTTCTACCCGGCGGGCGAGAGGCCCATCACGGCACGGCAGGCGAAGGGCAGGTCGGATGCGACTCCACAAACTTGAGCTTCACGGCTTCAAGTCCTTCGCCGACAAGACGACCTTCGTCTTCGAGCCCGGCCTCACCGCATTCGTCGGCCCGAACGGATGCGGCAAGAGCAACATCGTGGACGCCGTGCGGTGGGTTCTCGGGGAGCAGCGGCCGAAGGCACTGCGCGGCAGCGAGATGGCCGACGTCATCTTCAAGGGCAACGCCGAGGGGCGGCGCTCGCTCGGCGTCGCCGAGGTCACCGTCGTCCTCGACAATCAGGACCGGGCGCTGCCCATCGAGTACGACCAGGTAGCCATCACCCGGCGGCTCTACCGCTCGGGCGACAGCGAGTACCTCATCAACAACCAGCCCTGCCGGCTGCGGGACATCCGCGAGCTGCTGATGGACACCGGCATCGGGATGGACGCCTACTCCATCGTCGAGCAGGGCAAGATCGACCTGATCCTCCAGAGCAACCCCCGCGACCGCCGGGCCATCTTCGAGGAGGCCGCGGGCATCTCCAAGTACAACGCCAAGCGGCGAGCGGCGGCGAGAAAGCTCGAAAGAGTCGAGCAAAACCTGCTCCGCCTCGGCGATACCATCGAAGAGGTACGTAAACGCCTACGCTCCATCCGGCGTCAGGCCGGCGCCGCCCGCCGCTACAAAGAACACTCCGACGCGCTCAGCCGCCTGCGCCTGGCCAAGGCCCTCCACGACTACCACCTCCTGCTTGCCCAGCGCCACGAGACGGCGGCGGCCATCGTTGCGTCGGAGGATCAGGCCCGCGCCCACGCCGCCACCATCGACCGTCTCGAGGCCGATGAGACCCGCCTCGAGACGGAGGCCGTGGGCGCCGAGAGGGCCATCGCGCGCATCGAGTCCCAGGCGGCCGAGATGCGTGCCCAGCTCGACAGCCTCGAGCAAGCCATCCGACTCAACCGCGAGCGCCTCCGCGACGCCGATGACGCCGAGGAGCGCCTGCGCGGCGAGATGCGCACCGCGCATGCCCGGCTCGAGGCTGCTCAGCAGCAGACCGCCGACGGCGAGGCCCGCGTGCACGAGCTCGAAGCCCAGCACGCCGAGGTCGAGGCCGCCATCGCCTCGGCGCAGGCCGAGCTCCAGGACATCAGCCGCCGCTGCGGCGAAATGGCCCGCCGCATCGACGAGTCCCGCATGAAGCTCCTCGACTGCGTGCGGCAGCGCGCCACCCACCAGAACGAGGTGGCCGGCCTGCGCAGCGAATGCAGGGCCGTGGAAGGCCATCAGCAGAGACTGCGGCGGCGCCTCGCCGAGATCGCGCGCGTGGCCGAGCAGGTCGTGGCCGACCGGCAGGCGACCCAGGCCCGTATCCATCACCTAGAGCAGGAGATAGAGCGGACGCGAGCGCGGTTCGCCATGCGTGCGGAAGAGCGCGGCGAGCTGCGCGTGCAGATCGAAGGATTGAGCGACGAGATCGCCCAGGGCGCGAACGCCCTGAGCGCGAAACGATCTCGCCGGGATCTGCTCGAGGACCTCGAGGCTCGTTTCGAGGGAGTCGAGCTAGGCACCCAGACGCTCTTGGAGCGTCAAGCTGACGGGCAGTTCCTCCTCGGTATGGTCGCCGACCTCCTCCAGGTTGAGCCACAATACGCCCTCGCCATCGAAGCTGCCCTCGGTGGGTCCGTGCAGCACCTCGTTGCTGACACGCTTGACTCCGCTGCCGACGCCGTTACCCACCTCAAGACGGTCAACGGCGGTCGAACTACCCTCCTCCCTCTCGACCGCCTGTCCGGCAATGGGCGAAACGGCACCGAGGGCCTCGAGCATCCCGGCATCATTGGACACGCCCTCGACCTCGTGGACTACGACGAGCGCTGCGGCGCCGCGGTCCACCACCTCCTCGCCGACACCGTCGTCGTCGAGGACCTCGCGACAGCCATCGAGATCGCCCGCACCACAGACCACCACGTCCGCCTCGCCACCCTCACGGGCGACGTCATCCACAGCACAGGCCCCGTCACCGGCGGCAGCCCGCACGAGCGCACCGGCATACTGTCCCGCAAGAACGAGCTCCGGGCCATCGGCGCCGAGATCGCTGCCCTCGAGGAGCGTCTGGCCCAGCTCGAAGCCCAGCGCGACAGCTTCGTCAGCGAATCCTCCGTCCTCGACACCGAGCTCGAAGACACCCGCCAGGGCCTCAACCAGCTCAACCTCGAGCTCGCCACGGCCCGGGAGCAGGAGTCGCGCCTCGCCGACCGCCTCGCGAGCCTCGAAGAAGAGGCCCTGGTGAGCCGCAGCGAGCTGGACGAACTCGACGCCGTCCTCGCCGAGCGGCGCGGCCGCATCGCAGAGCTCCAGCAGATCGTCGCGGCGCTCGACCAGCAGGAGGAGACCTTCAAGGCCCAGGTGGATGCCGTCGAGTTGGAGCGTCGCGAGCTGGACGAGCGGCGCTCGGGCGCCGAGGCCCGCGTCTCCGAGCTCGCCGTGACCCGCGCCAGGACCATCTCCGAGCGAGACCATCTGCTCACGACCCTCGACCGGCTGCGCCGGGACATCACCGATATCGAGGCGGCCCGAGAGCACGGAGCCGCCGAGCTCGAGGCGCTCGGCGCGCGGCGGGAGGCCGCGCACGCCGAGATCCGCGCCAGGGAAGGCGAGATTCACGATCTGCTCCAGCGCAAGGACGCGCTCGCAGGCGACCGCGTGGCCGCGGAGAACCGCCGCGCCGAGCTCCTCGAGCAAACTGCCGCCGTCCGCGAGGAGATCCAGGCCGCCCGAGCCGCACTCCGACAGGAGGACCAGCGCACCCAGGGCCTCCGCCTCCAGCACAGCGAGCACGAGATGCGACTCGCCGACCTCGAACAGAGGGCACGCGAGGAGCACCGCCAGGAGCTCGCAAAGCTCCACCAGGACTACGAGGAGCCGGAGGTGGACTGGGGCGAGGTGGACGCCGAGATGGCCGAGCTGCGCCGGAAGCTCGACCGGATGGGCACGGTGAACCTCCTGGCCATCGAGGAGCAGGAACAGCTCGAACAGCGTGCCGACTTCCTCGCCGCCCAGGAGCAGGACCTCGTGAAGGCCCGCCAGGCACTCCAGGAGGTCATCCGCAAGGTCAACCGCCAGAGCCGCCAGCTCTTCGAGCAGACCTTCGCCGCCGTGCGGGAGAACTTCCAGGAGCTCTTCCGCAAGCTCTTTGGCGGCGGCAAGGCCGACATCATCCTCGAGCCGGGCGTGGACGTCCTGGAGGCGGGCGTCGAGATCATCGCGAAGCCGCCGGGGAAGGAGGCCACGAACATCCGCCTGCTGAGCGGCGGCGAGAAGTCGCTCACGGCCGTGGCACTGCTCCTCGCCATCTTCAAGAGCAAGCCGAGCCCCTTCTGCATCCTCGATGAGGTGGACGCGGCGCTCGACGACAGCAACATCGGGCGGTTCATCGGCCTGCTGGGCGACTTCCTCGCGGGCTCCCAGTTCATCATCATCACCCACTCGAAGCACACTATGAGCGTGGCCGACTGCCTCTACGGGATCACCATGCAGGAGCCTGGTGTCTCGACGCACGTGTCGGTGCGCCTGGAGAACGCAGGAGACCTGGCCGCAGCGTGAGCGGCAGGCACGAGCATCGGGGAGGCATTGAGGAGACTAGGTCGGTCGATCCGTTGTCGCCTCGTTCAGTCGTGGCAGCGTCGTGAGTTCGGACGGGACCGCTTGGCCGTGTGGGCAGCCCGAAACGGGGACGGGAGCCCCCAGCACCCGGCCGGCGGCGGCGTCGCCTGGGCGACAGGGTTTGCCGATGGGGCCGAGGAATAGGGAAATCAAGGGCAGAGAGCCTGAACGGGGACAGTGCCTCGCCTTGATGTTCCCTATTCCTCGCCCGCTTTACTTCAGTGGGGGCGGAGGCGGCTTCTGTCGCTTCCGCCCCCTCTCGTTCTCCTCCTCAGGTCAGCAGGCGGTTGCGTCGTCAGCCGGGTGACGACATTCTGGGAGGGTCACCTTGGTGCTACGTTCCAGCCACCCCGCGTCCAGGCGACCAGAGCGTGCCCGTGCCTGGGTCGGCAGCATGATTGCGGACCTGTTTAGGTCCGCAATTATCGTCACTGGGCAACCTGCGAAGGGGTACGGAACTCGACGTGGAGCTCTGACAGCGCAACCGCCTATCGGGTCAGGCGCCAGCCTTGACAGACTCAGCCCGGCAGTCTACAGTGGTGGTGGCTAGGTGACTCCCTGGACACGTGCCGCACGAGAGGACGGAATGCCGTGAGAGAATGGCGGCTCGACGAGCTGACGTACGGGATGGTGAAGGACAGGCACTTCGAGGTCGCGGTGCTGCCCGTCGGCGCCACCGAGCCGCACAACCTGCACCTGCCCTATGGCTCCGACGCCTTCCACGGCGAGGGCATCGCCGACCGCTGCTGCGAAGCCGCACTCGCGCTGGGCGCGGAGGTCGTCCTGCTGCCGACCATCCCCTACGGCGTCGATTCCAACCAGCTCGAGTTCCCCCTCGCCATCCACGTCCGCCAGCGCGTGCTCGACGCGATGGTCACCGACATCATCCGCTCCCTCGAACACCACGAGGTGCCCAAGCTCGTCCTCTTCAACGCCCACGGCGGCAACTCCTTCAAGCCGCTGCTCCGCGACCTCTACGACCAGTTCGACGTCTTCGTCTGCGCCGTGGACTGGTGGAAGGTGGCCTTGGACCAGGCGGGCGAGATCTTCGAGGCCCTCGGCGACCACGCCGACGAGATGGAGACCAGCGTCAACCTTGCCCTTAACCCCGAGCTGGTGCACCTCGAGGCCGCCGACCCCGGCGCCGTGCGGGAGAGCCGCTTCGAGGCCATCGAGCGCGGCTGGGTGCAGATCACACGCCCCTGGCACCTGCTGACCACCAACGCCGGCGTCGGCGACCCGCGGCCCGCCACCGCCGAGAAGGGCGAGCGCGTCATCCAGATCGTCGTCGAGCGCATCAGCCGATTCCTCAAGGAGCTCTCCGACGCAGACATAGATGAGATGTTCCCGTACTGAGGGAGCGTCCCTGCGGCGAGACGCTGGAGCGTCGGCGTCTGCCCCCCCGACGCTGGAGCATCGGGACCAGTGCTTTGTAGTGTGTAGGGAGAAGCTCGGATGGCCGCGAACGTCGAGTACCGCGAGCGGCTGCGCCAGCTCATCAGCCGCAAGGCGGTGATCTACGAGACCGTGCAACTCTCGAGCGGCGGCAAGAGTCACTACTACATTGACTGCCGCGTGATCACGACGGACCCTGAGGGGGCTTTCCTCGTGGCCGAGATCATCCTGGACATGCTGGCCGGCGAGGACGTGGCGGCTGTGGGCGGCCCGACCATGGGCGCCGACCCCATCGTCGGCGCCGTCTGCTACGCCAGCCAGTGCCGCAACCAGCCGCTCCCAGGCTTCCTGGTGCGCAAGGAGCCCAAGAAGCACGGGATGCAGAAGATGATCGAGGGGCATCTGCCAGAGGGCGGGCCCGTCATCGTCGTAGAGGACGTCGTGACAAAGGGAGGCTCCGTGCTCGAAGCCATCGGGAAGGTGCGGGACGCAGGCGGCACGGTGACGCGCGTCGTCGCGATCGTGGACCGGCTGGCTGGCGGCCGGGAGGCCATCGAGGCGGAAGGCTGCCGCTTCACCCCGATCTTCACGCTTGAGGACCTTGATATCAAGTCCGCCGAGGAGGTGTCTTAGCCGTGAAGTGGGTGACCCGCGAGGAGATGCGTGCCATCGACCGCCGCGCCATCGAGGAATTCGGCGTGCCGGGCGTCGTGCTCATGGAGAA
>CAZDNN010000238.1:0-9153 GCA_964506385.1 uncultured Planctomycetota bacterium | reverse complement strand
TGGTCGGAGGGCGGGACTCTCACACTCGTTTAAGTGTGAGATTGCAGGACGACTACCCGCGCGTGACCCGCCGAATACGTGTGCTCTTCCGGCCAAGCCGCAGGGGGCAGACGCGGGCGCGCCGCGCCGACCCTCCGGAGCCGCCGAGGCCCACGGCCATCGCCGCGCTCGACATCGTCGTTGCCCCGCTTCCCGACGACGTCTACGACGACAGGCTGATCCTCGGCGGCGTGTTGGTGCAGAGCGCGGGGCCCGACCGACCCGCCGACGGCCTCCAGGCGGGGGACATCATCCTCAGCTACGCGCGCGTCCACGATCTGGTCATGGGCGCCTTCAACCACGGTCGCGCGCTCGCGTGGTCCGCCGGCCGGACGAAGCACGCGCGGACGCTCAAGCTCAAGGTCCTTCGCGGACAGCACGTTGTCGCGGTGGAGGTGAAGCGATAGCTGCGATGGCGCTGGATTCCGCTGCTCGGGTACGGCTTGCCGAGGCGCTCGGCGACACGCCGCAGACCGTGATCGCGGTGCACAGACTGCGCCGCGGGCTGGGCCGGGCGTGGGTGGACGGCGACCCCGCGCGGTTCCGCGCAGCCATCGTCCAGGGAGACGACCTGCCCGACGAGCCGGACGCATTCGGCGCCGACCCCGAGGCCATCTGGGAACTGCTCCAGCACGTCGAGGGCTGGACGTGCGTCAGCGGCTGGAGCGGATTCGGCTCATCCTGCCCGAGGACGGCGCGTTCGTCGAGTGGTGCAAGCCGCTGGGCCTGCGCAAGGAGATGACCTGGCGGCCGGACCGGGGCGGGATGGTGCGGATGATCCACATCCCGAGCGCGCTGCGCAAGGTCGCCGGCGAGCTGGGCTCGCGGACGAGTGGCGCCGGCAGCGTGACGCTCCGCACGAACGTCGACGACGTGGGCCTGGCCTGGTCGAGCGGTTGCCTCTCGGTCGGGCCGCCGCAGACGAGTGGCCCGAAGGCCCGGATGCCGCAGTGGGCGCTCGCACAACTCCCCTACGGCTACCGCAGCGCCGAGGCGCTGCTCGCCGACGGCACCCTGCGGGCAACACGGCGGGTGACAGCGTCACTCCGAGCGATGTTCCCGGTGCGGCCACACTTCCACTACCTGGCCGATCACTTCTGAGGGGCCTGCGACCCATTGCGGAGTTCTAGAACTCCGGAATGCCGTCCGCCGCCCGCCTGCGCGGCTGATGGCATTCGCTGCCCCGTGATTGCCATCCGCGCCTGTGTCCACCATCGTGTCGATCGCTTCGTGTCCCAGCAACGCCGGCCCCGCGCCGGTTGCCGCGCGGGACCGCATCTGGTATAAGGTTGCCGCCGGAGAGATGCAGCAAGTGGGATGCCAGGAGCGAGGGATGGACGCGGAGATTCTGCTGGGCTGCTTCATCGGAGGGGCGGCGCTGGGGGTGATCACGGTGCTGGTGCTGTGGAGCCGCCATCGGATCGAGCGGATCGCGAAGCGCGGGCCGGCCTCGGCGCGGGAACTGCTCAAGGGGTTCCGCCGTGAGTGAGCGGCCGGTGGTGGCCGAGGAGCTGTCGCGCGATCTCACCCTGTTCCACATCACGATGATGGGGCTGGGGATGATGATCGGCGCGGGGGTGTTCATCGGCATCGGCATCTCGATGCGGGAGGCGGGGCCGGGCGGCGTGGTGCTCAGCTTCGCGCTCAACGGCGTGATCGCGCTCTTCACGGCCATGTCGTTCGCCGAGCTGAGCTCGGCCATCCCGCGGGCAGGCGGGGCCTACAACTTCGCTCGAATCGGCTTCGGCCGGGGAACCAGCTTCATCGCGGGGTGGATGGAGTGGTTCGCCTCGAGCGTGGCGGGCGCGCTCTACGCCTCGGTGTTCGCCACCTACACGCTGCACTTTCTGACGGAGCTGGGCCTGCTGAACTGGCTGCCGGTGAGCCTGGAGCTGGCGGAGCGTGTGGTGGGCGTGGCGATCGCCGCGTTCTTCATCTACATCAACTACCGCGGGGCGTCGGAGACTGGGAAGGTGGGGGCCTTCTTCACCCTGGGGCAGATGGCGTTCGTCATCGGCATCGCGATCGTCGGTGTGATCGTGGCAGTCGCGGAGCCGTCTCGGGTGGCGAACTTCAAGCCCTTCATGCCCCTGGGCTGGCACAAGCTGCTGGTGACGATGGGCTTCATCTACGTGGCGTTCGAGGGCTTCGAGGTCATCGCGCAGGCAGGCGACGAGACGATCGAGCCGAAGCGCAACATCCCGAAGGCCATGCTCTACTCGGTGTTCATCGTCACGGTGGTCTACGTGGCCGTGTCGTTCGCCACGGTGGTGGCGGTGCGGGCGGGGGACGTGGACGTGGCGCCGTGGCAGTGGGTGGGCGGCCACGGGAAGAGAGGCTTCGGGATGGCGGTGGCGCACTTGCTGCCTGGGAAGTTCCTGGGCCACTTCCTGGTGACGCTGGCGGTGATCTTCTCCTCCACATCGGCGTTGAACGCGACGATCTACTCGGCGACCCGCGCGAGCTATGCGCTCGGCCGCGACCGGCTGCTGCCGGCGGCCTTCGCCAGGATCTCGGCAGCGACGAAGACGCCCTACGTGGCGCTGGCGTTCACCAGCCTGATTGTGCTGCTCGTCATCGTGGCCCTGCCGACCGAGGACGTGGCGTCGAGCGCGAGCATCATGTTTCTGTTCTTGTTCTTCCTGGTCAACGTGTGCGCGATCAAGATCCGGCGGAACATGGGGGACGAGCTCGAGTATGGGTTCGTCATGCCGTTCTTCCCGCTGTTCCCGCTGCTGGCGATCGTGGCGCAGGCGGTGCTGGCGGTGTGGCTGGTGCACATGAGCTGGATCGCGTGGGTCGTGGCGCCGGTGTGGGTGTTCTGCGGGCTGGGGGTGTATCTGCTCTACTCGCGGTCACGGGCGGTGGCGACGGCGGACGAGATTCACGTGCTCGAGGAGGAGCGTGCGCCCGAGGGTGACGAGTACCGCGTGATGGTGGCCGTGGCTAACCCGGAGACGGCGCTGGGGATGGTGCTCACGACCTACCGGCTGTGCGGTGCAAAGGCCGCGCGGGTCGAGCTGTTGCACATGGTGCCCGTGCCCGACCAGGTGCCGCTGAGCGACGCCGAGCGCTACATGTACGAGGGCAAGGAGGCCATTGTCGAGTCGATGCTCTACCTCGCTCCGCAGTTCCCCCTCAGCTCGACGATTCGCTACTGCCGTAACGTGGCGCGGGGGATTGTGAGCGCCGCGCGAGGACACCGCACGAACCTGCTGATCCTGGGCTGGCACGGCGCCCCGAGCAGCAGGCTCTATCGCCTGGGAAGCACCATCGACCCCGTGGTCGAGCAGTCGCCGTGCAACGTGGTGGTGCTGAAGGAGTGCCGGGAGCCGAGCTACAAGCGCGTCCTCGTGCCGCTCGCAGGCGGGCCGAACAGCGCGTTCGCCCTCGAGATCGCCAGCATCCTCGCCGACGACGAGGAGGGCGAGGTCGTGGCCTTCACCGTTGCCGGGCATCGCAAGTTCGACGTCGCCAGGGTGCTGGCCGACCGGGTGAACAGCCTGCACGTCCCGCCCGAGCGCATCCATGCCAAGGTCGTGGCCGCAGGCGACGTGGTGGAGGCCATCCTGGCGGAGGCCGAGGGCTACGACCTCATCGTCCTCGGCTGCACCCAGGACCCCCTGCTCTACCAGTTCGCCCGCGACCCCATCCCCGAGACGGTGGCCCGCCGCACCGACAAGCCCGTCGTCATGGTCAAGGCCGCCGCCGGCATCGGCTCCTGGGTCAAGCGCTGGATCTGAGCGGCAGACGGGGCGAAAAACCGGCGGCGTGACGCGCGTCTAGGATGACGGAGAGGAGACTGATATGGGCCTCGGACGAGCGTTGCTGTGCATCTTCCTCCCGCCGCTGGCCGTCCTCGACAAAGGCTGCGGCACCATTCTCATCGTCACCCTCCTGACCCTCGCCGGCTGGGTCCCCGGCACCATCGCCGCGCTGGTCGTGTGCACCAAGTCCGGCAAGGGCTGATGCCGCCTACACCGGGGCCCGCGGCTCCAGCCACAGGTAGATGCCGTCGAGGATCTGCCGCACCCGCTCCCGCGGCAGCCTGCCGATCCGCTCGCCGAGTTGCAGCCTGTCCACCGTGAACACCTGGGACACGTTCGCCACGCTCTTCCGCGAAAGCCCACCTTCACCGGCCCGAATCACCACGTTGCCAGGGTCGCTGGCGCGGCGCTCGCTCGACGTGAGCAGGCAGATGATGACCGTGCGGACCTGACTCGCGCAGAACAGGGAGTTCTGCACGACCACGCCGGGATGGCGATAGCCCGGCTCCGAACCGACGGGAGTCGGAAGGTCCACCCAATAGACCTCTCCCTGTCGGATCACCACTCGCCTTCCACAAGCTCACGGAGATGGTACTGCATCCGGCGGACGACCTCGCGCTCCTCAGGGTCGTCCTCAGCATACGATGCGTTCAGACGTTCGAGCAGCTCTCGGTTCTCCTGACGTCGGCGGCATTCCTCCAGCGCCAAGGCGACAAAGCGGCTGCGCGAGAGCTTCCTCCGGCGTGCTTCGGCGTCGGCCCACTTCAGGAGCGATTCCTCGAGCGACACCGCAGTCTTAACACTGGCCATAGGGTCACACCTCTCTTCCTACCAGTAGCCGTACCGTCCTTCCTACCAAGAGTATAACCGCCAGTGCTACCCGCGTCAAGGCGTTTCCGCCCCCTCCACCCGATGGCTCAGCGGCGGGAGGATGCTGCCATCGGGCATGGTGTACGGCTCGTCGCCGAAGTTGACGGTGACGGTCACGCCGTTGGCGAAGCGGGTCTGCTGGACGGCGTGGTCGGCGGTGAGCCAGCGGTGGGAGAGCATCTCGGCGTAGCCGGTGGCGCGGGCGACGGGCGTGGCCGTCTTGTAGCTGCGGGCGAAGCGCTCGCGGTGGCGCTGCCAGATGGCGCGGTTGAACATGAACATCGGCGGGGTGCCGTAGAGGGCGTTCCACAGGTCCCGGCGGTCCCACAGGCTCGGCAGCTTGTTGTTGTAGTCGCCCCAGTACCACTGGGCGACCACGCAGTCGTGATAGACGAGCTCCCAGAGCGGGAGCCGATAGGCGTGCCCGGTCTGGAACTTGGCGACCCGCTCCGGCACGTCGTCCACGGCCTCCATCATCCGCCTGCCGGCGTCGGGCACTCGGTAGGGGCCGAGGCTGAGCATCCCCTCGAAGTAGTGGACGTAGGGCACCGCGGCGTCGTGCCCCGTCTCGCTGCCGCACACCAGCCCGCACTCCTCGCTGACGACGCGGAGCAGCTCCATCTTGAACCGCTTGCTCTCGGTCCGGGTCATCGGGTGGCGGGGGTCGTAGCACTCGCGCCAGGGCGAGGCGGTGGTGGTGTCGATGAAGCGGCAGCGATAGGGGTGGGTCTTCAGCTCGGCTGGGATGCGCCGGCGGGCATAGGCGGGTGCCTGGCGGTCGCAGAGCACGCCGCAGGGGATCATCTCCCCGTCCTTGGCCCTCACGCGCCAGCCGCGGACCCAGTCGCCGCCCGCGTCGATCATCACGTCGCCACGCTCCCACGCCTCCGTCGTCCAGTCGCCGTGCTTGCCGCGCAGGCGGGGGAAGAACTTCGGGTTCATCGTGTCCTGGTAGATGTCGTAGCGGCTGCTCAGCACCCCCATCTCGTTGAGCGCCCGGATCTCGTCGGGCGGCCGCCGGTTGCTCCACAGGATGCGCTCGATGCCGAGGCTTCGCAGCTCGCGGCACCAGGTCGGGGCATCTTTCTCCCAGCACCACACGTTCACGGCGCCGACGAGCCGGTCCACGTAGGGGTTGGCCTTGCGCTTCTCGAGGAGGGTCCGGAAGAGACCCGTCTGCCTGGCGTAGGCGCGGTAGCGCTTGGCCATCGCCACGTAGCCGCCCTTGTCGAGGAAGACGTAGCGGATGACGCGGTCGGGGCCGAACTGCCCCTTCTGCGCCTGCCACTCGGGCGCGAGGCACAGCAGGCCGTCGAGCCTCGGCACGCGGACCGCCGCGTCGTCGGCCGTCTCGACGATGGCCATGACGCCCCGCTCGCCGTCGGTGACGCCGTACCAGGGCATGCACAGGCCGTGGCCGCCGTAGAGGTGGTAGCGCATCGGCCTCAGCGTCTCGTCGTCCACCGGGTAGCTGATACCCTCGTTGACGGGCATGACCAGGAACGTGCCCCTGGCGGTGACGAAGGGCGCTGGGAAGGCGATCTCGGTCGCCAGCTCGCCCGTCCCACTCAGCGTGCAGACGAGCTCGGCGAGGTCGCCGTCGAGGCGGACCGTCGCCGCCAGCGCCATCGCGCCAGCGCCCTGGACGAGCTTCAGGTCGAAGCCGCCGTCCACGGCCTTCGCGTCCACGACGACGCACGAGCCTGTGTTCGCGCGCTGGCGCCACTCGCGCCCCGTGCGGCGATCGCGCACCGCGAGGATGCCCTCGGCAGGATACAGCGTCACATCGAGCGCCGCGTTCGAGGCTCTCAATGCCTTGGGCAGGTCCTTCGCGCGCAGATCGTCCATGGTGCCCTCCAGCGTCAGGACGGCGTCATCGAGCCACACGGTGGCCGGCCCGTCGCCGATGAGGCGCGGCCACATCCTCGCCGCACCGGCAGGAATGACGAAGCGTGTGCGGAGCTCCCGCCAGCCTTTCGTCGCCCGGGTCGAGCGCCCGCCGTAGGCCCAGTGCATCGCCTTGCCGGCGGCATCGTAGAGGACGACGCCCAGGGTCGCACGGCCCTGCCCCTTGACCCGCACCCAGGCGCGGAACTCGAAGATCTCCCCGACCCTGACATCGAGCCTGCGCTCCGACGCGAAGCTCCAGTCGCGCGAGCCCGTGTGCTCGACCCGCACGGCGGCCTTCCCGCCGTGGCGCTCGGCCGTGTCGAGCGCAGCCTTCGCCGCAGGCGTGCGCGACCACGGCTCGGCCCACCCCTTCAAGCCGGCCTCGAAGTCGCCGTTCGGCACCAGGTTCTCGCCGCCCGCGGCCGCTACGGCGAACGCGAGGAGAGGAAGCAGCATGCGCCTCATTCGATCGGTCCTTTCCCCGTCACGTAGAGCACCGGGCTGGACAGCCAGCCCTCCAGCCGATAGGGCGACGGCACCGGGCCAGGGCTGACGCCGCGCAGGAACAGCCGTCCCGTCTCCCCATCCCAGCGGATGTCGCTGTCGCGGAATGGGCGGACACTGAAGCGGAGCGTGTCGAAGCTCGCGGTCCCGCTCGTCCGCCACAGCCCGCTGTCCCATACCAGGCGCCCGCCCTTCTCCCAAACCAGGACGCGGGCACCCTTGTCCTCGCGCGCGAGCACGATTCGATAGACTCTGCCCGGCTCGAGGCCGAGAGGCATGGTGTCGTGAATGCGGTCCTTCCCCGCATCCTGGAGCCAGGCGGTCAGACGCGGCGACGTCTTCGGGATGTCGTCGTCCGGCTCGTGGTGGCAGAGGCTGAACCCGAAGCTGGCGTCGCCGCCCGTCAGCTCGAGCCCGATCCTGCCGTAGAACCAGCAGCGGCCCACCTCGACGTCCACCTCGAGCCCCCGCACCCGGCCCGCGTAATCGCCCAGGGGCAGCGTCGCCGCCTCGACGTGGCCTGTCAGCTCCGCCCTCCCCTCCTTGTCCTTGCTACGGACGATGTCCAGCGTCGGTGCCGAGGCGAAAAGGCGGGCGGACGAGCCGCTGCGCAGACGGGCGAGCGCGAGCCTCGCCTGCGCCTCCGACTCCGGCACAGGCCGGCTCGTGGGCGGCTCGTAGCTCACCACCGTATAGCGGCTCGGCTCCCGCCCGATCGACACGAGCGCCGTGCCCTCGGGCGGCTCAAGCTCCACCCGCGCGCCGGCGGCCAACTGCGGGATCGTGCGGCGCGAGGTCCGCTGGCCATCGTACACGACCACCACGTCCTTCGCCGGCAGTTGCCCGATGTTGCGCACCTCCGCCGTCGGGTCGCCGGCCTCCCAGCGCAGGAGGATGGCGGGGCGCAGGAAGAAGTCCTCGATCGCCCTGTCCACCGCCTCCGACAGGCGCGGGGGCACCTCTGGGAAGAAGCTGATTCCCGGCATCTCGGGGTAGGTGGTGCGCAGGTAGGCGACCTGGCGGCGGAGCTCGGCCTCAGTGGTCGCCCACTGCCGGCCGATGCCCAGGGCAACCACGGTCTTCGCGGCGAGCCCGTGCCGCGCCACGTCCCGCCAGCGGCGGAACACGCCGTAGTATCGCCAGTCCGGGCAGTAGCATTCGGGCAGGACCACGTCGGCCTCGCGGAGGCCCGCGAGCATGTCCTCCCCCTTCAGCCCGACGCAGTAGGGCGCGATCACCATCGAGGGACGGCGGCGCCGGACCTGGACGAGCGCCCGGCCCATCACCTGGTCGGCCTCGTCCCCTCCGCCGAACTCGTCGATGAGGATGCCACTGAAGCCGGGCGGCGTGTCGCCCCAGGGCGCAGCGTAGTCGTCCGGGGTCTTCCGCTTCTCGCGGTAGCACTGGCCGCCGCGCCAGCGGAGGGCGGCAACGCCGCGATTGCGCCAGCGCCGCGCCGCCTGCGGCTCCTTCTCACTGACCATCACCGCCGTTACGTGACGCTGAGTCGGCGGACAGCCCCAGTAGACGAAGTGGAGTGGACGGGCCGTCACCCAGGCCTTCCGGAGGGCGGACATGCGCATGCCCAGGCCCGTCACCAGGCACAGCACGGTCCACGGACCCACCTCGTCCGGCGTCCATTCCGCCTCGACCGCCCGCGGCCCGCGCCCGCCCGCGCGCACCCGCTGCGCAGGGCACACTTCCCGCTCCAGCCCGTCCGGGCCGCGGGCGAAGAATTGCACCGTCGCGCGGCCCGCCACCACCCACGCCGTCAGCCGCACCCTCTCCCCCAGCACAGGCATCGCACGCGCGACCCGGAACCGCAGCGACATGTGCGCGCCCCCTACGGGCCGCGACGGCTCACGGCACCCGCCCACTGCCACGCTCAGCAGCGCAGCAGCACACGCACGACCCAGCCATCGAACAGCCTGTGCCATGGGAAACCGACCTGGAGAATGCGACGAGGCGGCGGACCCCGGCATTCTAGCGCCGCTTCCGGCCCCCCGTCAATCGCCGGTCGCGGGACCAGAGGCGGTTGCGCTGTCAGGCGGGGGGCGACATCTTGGTAGGATTGCGCGTGCAT
>CAZDNN010000237.1:0-9161 GCA_964506385.1 uncultured Planctomycetota bacterium | reverse complement strand
GACCCTGTTTGGCGAGGAGGACGAGAAGCAGCGCAACGAGGTCATCGCCGAGGCGTTTCGGGAACGACTGCGCCGCGTCGCAGGATTCGAGTATGTGCCTGCGCCCATGCCCATGCGGAACACGCAACGGGCGATCGTGTACTACCTCTTCTTTGCCTCGCAGAGGCCGGTTGCTGCCCATATCGTGACCGACATCTTCGAGAAGCACAGTGGAAGGATGGCTTAGGGAATGTCCGCAGCGTCAGCCATCGAGTGGACTGAGGCGACCTGGAACCCGGTGACGGGCTGCACGAAAGTCAGCCCGGGGTGCCGGCACTGCTATGCCGAGCGCATGGCTCGAAGGCTCCAGGCCATGGGGCAGCCGAACTACGTCAATGGGTTCGAGGTGACGGTGCACGAGCATATGCTCGAGCAGCCGCTGGGCTGGCGGCGACCGCGGGTCGTGTTCGTGAACTCGATGAGCGACCTCTTCCACGAGCGGGTGCCGCTCGCCTTCATCCGGCGGGTGTTCGAGGTTATGCGCAGGGCCTCGTGGCACACGTTCCAGGTCCTGACCAAGCGCTCCGAGCGGCTCGCAGAGGTGGCTCCGGTGCTGGACTGGCCGGGGAATGTGTGGATGGGGGTGAGCATCGAGAATGCCGACTACACGTGGCGGGCCGACGATCTCAGGAGCACGGGGGCGTGCGTCAAGTTCCTCTCCCTCGAGCCTTTGCTCGGTCCATTGCCTGGGCTCGACCTCGATGGCATCGACTGGGCGATCGTCGGCGGGGAATCGGGGCCGAAGGCGCGCCCGATGCGCGAGGAATGGGTCATCGACATCCGGGAGCGGTGTCTCTCCGCCGGGGTTCCGTTTTTCTTCAAGCAGTGGGGAGGCGTCAACAAGAAAAGGGCCGGGCGCACGCTGGAGGGCAGGACGTGGGACGAAATGCCGGTTGTGGCGCCGCTGTGCGCTCGGTAGGATGTCGGCTCGCGCCGCGTCGTGCCGGCCGCGCCGTCAGCGCGAAGGGAGCCGCTGTGCATCGGCGAGTTCTGGTGATGGGCACCTTGGTCCTGGCTGTGCTCCTGCGCGGTAGCGGGCCCGTGACTGCCAGCCAGGGCGCCGCCGCCGAGGACTTCTACCGGCTCGAGGAGCTGCATGAGGCCGTCGCGCTCGACGGGACGGAGTACTATGTGCCGACCGTGTTCGGCCCGACGGGCATGGTCGGCTGGATCCTCGGCAGCCACCTGATCGTGCGCGACGTCGAGGCCGGGTCGCCCGCCGACGGGCGCATCCGCCCGAGCGACGTGCTGTTCGCCGTGAACGGCGAGCCGCTCGGCGAGGAGCCGCTCAAGACGCTCGGCCTGGCGATCGACGAGGCGGAGAAGACGGGACGGCTGCCCCTCGGCGTCATGCGCGGCGGCAAGCGCCGCGATGTCGAGCTCCAGCTCCGGAAGCTCGGCGGCTATGGCAGGGACTGGCCCTTCCGCTGCGAGAAGTCGGCCACCCTCCTCCTCGACGCTTGCGCCTACCTGGACAAGACGCAAAACCTGGACGGCGGGTGGGACAGCACCATCCACGTCGGCTACGGCATGAACGGCATGGTGTGGCTCGCCAGCGACGACCCGCGCTACCTCGAGAACGCCCGCCGCCTCGCCTGGCACTACAGGACGCACAACGACCTCGACGCCACGGGCGGCACCGTGGTCTGGGGCTGGGGCTACATGGGCATGTTCCTCGCCGAGTACTACCTGAAGACGGGCGACACCGCAGTGCTCGACCTGTGCGGGAGGATCGCGGCCACCCTGGCGAAGTGGCAGCAGCACAGCGGCACCTGGGGCCACGGCCCGAACCCCAACCCCGGCTACGTGCAGGGCGGGAGCCTCAACAACGCCGCCGTCCCCGCCTGGATCGCGCTCATGCTCATCCGCGAGTGCGGCGTCCCCGTGGACGAGGGGGCGCTGGCGAAGGCCGACCGCTTCTTCTCGAAGTACATCGACCGCGGCGGCGTGCCCTACGGCAACCACCGCCCGGAGTTCTTCCTCTCGGGCAACGGCAAGGACGCCATGGCCAGCGTCGCCTTCGCCGTCAAGGGCGACCGGCGGGCCGCCGAGGTCTTCGCCCGCATGGTGACCGACGGCTACCGCGACCGCCACCGCGGCCACACAGGCGGCTTCATGGGCTTCACCTGGGGCAACGTGGCCGGCGCCAACAACCCGCACCACCCCGACTACCGCAGGATGCTCGACTACTGGCGCTGGCTCCTCGACGTCTCGCGCCGCTGGGACGGCGGCTTCCTGCTGCCCCACAGCGTCACGGGCCTCATCTACACCTTTCGCGGCCCCATCCTTCACACGGGCGCCGTCGCCCGTCTATACGGCCTGCCGCGCAAGAACCTCCGCATCGTCGGCGCCCCCAGGAGCATCTTCGCCGCGCAGAAGCTCCCCGCCAGCCTCACCAGGGGCCTCCAGCTCTACCGCGACCTCCAGTTCGGCCAGCTCGAGGCCGCGGTCAAGCCCGACGGCGACCTCGCGGCACAACTCCTTCGGGCCGCCGAGGCGAAGCGGCGGGACATCGAGCTCTCGATCGAGAAGGCCCGGGCCGCACTCCAGGCCCGCAACCCCATCCTCGCCAGGCACGTGCTCGAGCCGCTCGACGCCATGTGCCGCGGCAGGGAGCCCCGCGTGACGAAGCTCCTCGCCGAGGCCCGCTCGGACCGATACGCGCCAGTCTTCGAGGCCGAGAAGGTCTACGACCGACACAAGTGGCTGGCCTCGGTCTACCCGAAGGCGCGGGAGGAGCTCACGCGGCTCGCCGGCGACCCGCGCCTCGGCATCGTGCAGAAGCTCGCCCAGCGGGACCTCGCGGCCGACCCTGACGCGACGTACTGGGGCCACTACTGCGAGGTCATGTGGCAGCGCTATTCCGAGGGATGGCAGACCGACGAACTGCGCCGCCACGGCCTGCTGCGCATCCTGGCCATCAAGAGCGGCAACTGGCCCCGCCTGGTGGCCGAGCGCGAGCTGCGCGGGGCTGGGGCCCTCACCGACGCCTTCCTCACCGAGTGGACGGCCCTTGTCCCCGCCGCCGGCGTCGAGGGCGGCAAGCCGGCGCCCAAGTGGCGGCTCCACCCCCTCGCGAACGATGCCCCTGCGCTGCCCGATGGCTGGGCCGGCCTCGCCTTCGACGACAGCGGCTGGAAGGACGGCTCAGGCCCGGTGACCCGCGACCGCAGGAAGCCTCTTGCCTACCCGCGCAACACGCGCTGGATCTACATCCGCATCCCGTTCTCGGCCGACACGACCGACTTCGCCGCCTGGCGCGCATACTTCCACCATCAGCGCCACAAGCCCAAGGCCGTCGTCTACCTGAACGGCAGTCCCATCGCCTGGCTCGGCGGCACGGGGCGCGGCGAGTACCGCAGGGTGGACCTCCTGCCCCAGGCCCTGCGCTTCCTGAGGCGGGGCCGCAATGTCCTGGCCGTTCGCGCGCTGGCCGCGGAGCTTGACATCGGCCTCTACGCCAGGAGGAAGTGAGCGAATGCGCAGACTCCTCACAGGGCTGGCCCTCTTCGCGCTCGCGGCCCCGGCCGTACGGGCCCTGGAGATCGACCCGCCGGGGCGGCCGAACGAGGACTGCTACGTCATCCGCGAGCGGATCGAGAGCCGCGAGTGGCCCATTGAGAAGCGCTTCGACTACTTCGGCCACTACAATCCCGCGATCCGCCGCATGGCGGCGTTCTCGCTGATGCGCGAGGGCGAGAAGGCCATGCCCTTCATCCTCAAGGCCCTCCAGGCCACCGACGTGCGGGTCATCCGCTCCGGCTGCGACGCGCTGACCGGCCCCTTCGGCATCGCCCCCCGTCAGCGCAAGGAGCTACGGGCTGTCATGACGCCCGATGTCGCCGCCAAGGCCGTCCCCTACCTCGCCAGGCTACTCGAGCACGAGGACATGTACGTCCGCGAGGGCGCCATGCTCGCCTTGAGCAACTGCGGCAAGGCGGCCGCGCCCCTGCTCGACAAGGTCGTCCCGTTCCTCGACGACGACGAGTGGTGGCTCCGCAACGCCGCCGCCCACGTCCTCCGCGGCGTCGGCCCGCCCGAGGCCGACCGCTACGCCGAGAAGCTGGCGCGCGTGTTCCGCACCGAGCCGTCCACCTACCCCAGGAACCGCATGCGCGAGGCCGCCGTCCGCCTTGCCGAGGGCGCCCAGCGCGATGCCGTCATCCGCCTCGTGGCCCAGGACGCCGAGCGGCGCGAGCGCGGCTACCACCGCACCAGCCTGCTCGAGCTCTTCAAGGCCCTCGGCCCGAAGGCCAGCGCCGCCCTCCCCACCATCGAGAAGCTCATGACGCGGGAGAAAGCCCTGCTCGCCCGGGAGAAGAACGAGAAGACTCGCGCCGCCATCGAGCGTGAGATCGCCTACCTGGAGAAGCTCCGCGCCCGCGTCGCGCCCCCGCCTCCGAAGCGCCCCAGCACGTGACGAGGATGCGCACGGGAGGCCTGACCGTCTCGGGCCTCGCCCTGTCGACTCTGCGTTGGGGTGGCCAGCGCCATGAGATGCGAGACGGTGCGAAGGTAGAGCCTGCCGCGGGCGAGGGCGGGGGTGGCGAAGCTGCGCTCGCCGAGGGCGTTGGCCGCGAGCTGCTTGCCGGTCGCGGCTTCGACGACGTAGCAGACGCCCTTGCGCGAGATGCAGTAGAGACGGCCCTCGGCCCAGACCGGCGAGCCGTAGAATCTGTCCTGGATGCGCATCTCCCAGACGCTCTCGCCGGTGGCGGCCTTCACGCACGTGGCCTCGCCAGAGTTCGTCAACAGGTAGAGCCGCCCGTCCTTCGCGAGTGGTGCGGGGACGGCGGGGACGCGCTTCTTGAGCTCCCAGGCGACGGTTGGCTTCCTGCCCTCGGCCTTTGAGCCGGGTCGGACGGCGACGAGCCGCCGGCCGCGGCCTCCCACCTGGCAGGTGCCGACGATCAGGCCGTCGGCGATGGCTGGGGAGGTGACGACGCGGATGGGGAAGGCGTCGGCGAGCTCCCAGTTCACCGTGCCCGTGGCGGGGTCGATGCTGGTGACGCCGTGGGCCTGGCTGAGGAAGATCAGCTCGGGCGCGCCGCCGTCGGGCTGGTAGACGGTGGGCGTGGCATACGCGGCTCTGCCGGACCTGCGCCCGACCTGCCAGCGGATGGCCCCCGTCCTGCGGTCGAGGGCGATGAGAGAGCTGGCGCCTTGCTGGTCGTTGCCTAGGATCACGAGATCGCCGAAGACGATGGGCGAGACGGCGCCGCCGTGCTGGGAGACGAAGGGGCCGAGCTCCCGCCGCCAGAGCTCCCTGCCCGTGTGGTCGAGGGCCGCGGCGGTCACCTGCTCGGCGGTCGTCCAGGAGAGATAGAGGCGGTCGGCGTCGAGGCAGGGGGTGGAGGCGGCGTAGCTGTTGTCGCGGTTGATCGTATAGCGGGTCGTCTCGACGGTGTGCTTCCACAGCTCGGCGCCATCGGCGGCCTTCAGGCACAGGATGTGGAGCGTCGCCGTCTTGCGGTCGCAGCAGGTCACAAAGACCTTCTCGCCCCAGGTCACCGGCGACGAGTGCCCCGTGCCTGGCAGCGCGACCTTCCAGGCGTAGTCCTCGTCGGTCCACTGGACAGGCACGTTCTTGGCCGAGCTGATGCCGCTGCCGTTCGGCCCGCGGAACCGCGTCCAGTCCTCGCCCCTGGCGCCGGTGGCGAGGGCGAGGGTCAGCAGGGCGAGCAGTGCGCGGTGACACATCGGTGGCTCTCCATCCCGGTTGCGGTCAGGCTTTCCTGGCTCCGCGAGGCATTCTATCGGGGTCGGCGGCGCGCATCAAGCTCCGCGACGATTGGCGCCGGCCGGGACAGGGCAGGCCCCCACTGGCCTGGATGTCACTCGTTCGGCACGTGCTCGACGCGGAGGACGCGGAGGGAGTCGCCGTGGCGGGTCCAGGCGAGGTAGCGGGCGCCGGCGGGGGTGACGATGAGGCGGGAGCCTGCGAGCAGGCCGCCGTAGGGCCTGCCGGGCTCGCCGTCGAGGAGGATGCGCCAGGCGGTGTCCCTGCGGGCCATGCAGGCGAGGTGGCGGCCGTCGGGGCTGAAGGCCACGTCGCTGAGCTCGTCCCAGGCGGAGCCTGGCTCGCCGTTGACGGTGAGCCGCCAGCGGCCGTCCCGCACGGCGATGTAGGCCATCCGCCGGCTGTCGGGGCTGAAGACGGGTGTGCCCGCTCCAATGGCGTCGCAGGGCGGGCCGGGCTCGCCGTCGTGGACGACCCGCCACGTCTTCCCTGAGACGACGACATAGGCGACGTGCCGGCCGTCGGGGCTGAAGAGCGGGGAGGCGGTGAGCACGCCGTCGTGCTCCGGGCCGGGCTGGCCGTCGAGGACGGCCACCGAGCGGGCGCCGACCCGCGCGACGAACGCGACCCGCCGGCTGTCGGGGCTGAAGACCGGCGTGCCCTTGGCAATCGCGTCGTAGGGCAGGCCCTCGGCGCCGTCCACCACGACGTGCCAGCGCGCGCCCTTCTGCGCGGCGTAGGCGACCCGCCGGCTGTCGGGGCTGAACGCCAGGCCCGCGATGCCCTGGTACGCCGGCCCCGCCTGGCCGTCGAGCACGACCCGCGCCGTCTTGCCCTTCACCACGCCGTAGGCGACCCGCCGGCCGTCGGGGCTGAAGACCGGGGTGCCCTCGAGCACGCCGTCGCACGGCGGCCCGACGACCCCATCGACGACGACGCGAAGCCGTCCCTCCGCCCGCGCCACGTACGCCACCCTTCGCCCGTCGGCGCTGAACCGCCGCTCCAGGATGGCCTCGAACCCCGGCCCCCGCCTCCCATCGACCACGACGTGCCAGCGGCTCGCCAGCCGCCCGAGGTAGAGCAGCCGCCCGCCGTCGGGGCTGAAGAGCAGGTCGCGGACCTCGTCGAACTCCTCGCTGCGCTCGCCGTCGAGGACGACGGCCCACTTGTCGAACCGCTTGGCCGCACAGGCCGCGTGCCTGCCGTCGGGGCTGAGGGCGACGGTCTTCGGGTCGATGGCGTCGAATGGCGGGCCGGGCTGGCCGTCGAGGACGAGGAGCCACTTGTCGCGCTTCCGCGCGGCGTAGGCGACGCGCCGGCCGTCGGCGCTGAAGGTCAGTCCTGCGACGCGGTCGAAGGGCGGGCCGGCGAAATTGTCCACCACCACCCGCCATCGGCCGTCGGCGAGGGCGGTGTAGGCCACGCGGTTGCCCGATGGGCTGAAGAGCGGCGTGCCGTGGCCGATCTCGGTGTAGACCGGGCCGGGCTGGCCATCGACCACCACGCGCTGGCCCTCCGTCGTCCGCTCGGTGCAGGCGACGTGCCAGCCGTCGGGGGAGACGGCGAGGCTCTCGCGCACGGTCTTGCCCAGGGCGAGGGTGCAGAGGGGGTGCTCGATGGTCTTCCACAGGCGGATGCGCTCGGGCAGGTCGCGGGGGGTGGCGCGCCGCACGAGCCGGGCGTCCACCCAGCCGCGGGTCGCCCGCCCCTCGACGTCCACCGTCGTCGCGACCTCGCCCGGGCGTGCCGCCTCGACGGTGAAGACGTAGCGGCTGGAGAGGGTGGCGATGGTCTTGCCGTCGAGCACCACCGGCGCGCGCTCGGCGGTGACGACCACGCGGTCGCCCTCGGCGACGGGGAGCTCCTCGCCCGGGCGGATGCGGCGGACGCTGGCGCGGCTCACCCAGCCGCGGGCGGGCCTGCCCGCCACGTCCACCGTCGTGGCCACGGCGTCCTGGCGCACGGCCTCGACGATGAACATGAAGCGGCGGGAGAGGGTGGCGAGGGACTTCCCGTCCGCGGTGACCTCGGCCTCGTCGGCCACGACGACCACCTCGTCGCCGATATCCAGATGCGGCAGCTCGGCGGGGGCGATCCGACGGACCTGGTCTATGCGGACCCAGCCGCTCCTGCGCTCGCCGCCGACCTCGACGGTCGTCCAAAGCCACTGGTCCCAGAGGCGCTCGACAGTCGCCTGGTCGCCGCGCTTGAGTGCCGCCACGACGTCGTTGCGCACCTTCATCGCCGCCGCGTCCACGGCGACCTCGACCCGCTCGCCCACGCTCAGCGGCGGCGCGCCCTCCCCAGCGGCGGCCAGAACGACGATTCCCGGTATCAGGAGCCGGATGCAAGACAAGACCACGCGCCTTGCCACAGGGGGAACGGCAGACCTGCCCCGTCGCACGCCGCCATTCTACCGCCGGCCCTGCGCGGTGTCCACCGCCTCGGAATGCCCCCGCCTGCGGAGGGGACACAGCGTTGCGGGGGGAGGGCGAGGCTCCCGCCGAGCCGCCGCATGGCTGTCGGGTCGCGGCTCGGCGGGAGCCTCGCCCTCCCGGCACCCCGGTGGGCGGCAACGCGCGGTTGATCCCGGCCGGCGGGCGGCGTATAATGACGGCTCCTGCGGGAATCCCTGCTGGCGAGGATGGGACGATGGCGAGAGAGGAATGCATTCTCGTCGTGGACGACGAGGAGGATACCCGCGAGCTGCTGCGGGCTCTGCTCGAGAGCGAGGGCTACGCCGTGACGACCGCCGCGGACGGGGAGGCCGCACTCGCCCGCGTGCAGGAGACCCGGCCGGACCTGATTCTGCTCGACATCATGATGCCGGAGATGGACGGCCTGGAGGTCTGCGACCACCTGCGCTTCGACCCCGCGACCCGCGATGTGCCCATCATCTTCCTGACCGCGAAGCAGGACCCTGTGACCCAGAGCCGGGCGTCGATCCTGGACGCCTATGCCTATATCGAAAAGCCGTTCTCGCCGGAAGCCCTGTTGGCCGAAATCCGCAACTGCCTGAACGTGTTTGGGAGAGACGCCCGTGACGACAATCGTGAGCACCCTGGCGCGTGAGATCCTGGACTCGCGCGGGAATCCAACGGTCGAGGTCGAGGTGGAGCTGGCGTGCGGGGCCATGGGCCGCGCTGCGGTGCCGTCCGGCGCCTCGACGGGCGAGAACGAGGCCGTCGAGCTGCGCGACGGCGACAAAGGCCGCTACGGCGGCAAGGGCGTGACGAAGGCGGTGGCCAACGTCAACGAGGTGATCGCCCCCGAGATCGAGGGCCTCGACGCCCTCGAGCAGGTCGCCATCGACGAGCTGCTCTGCCGCCTCGACGGCACCCCCAACAAGGCCAACCTGGGCGCCAACGCCATCCTCGGCGTC
>CAZDNN010000236.1:0-9165 GCA_964506385.1 uncultured Planctomycetota bacterium | reverse complement strand
CTCGACCCAAGACTCGCCCTGGATCGGCCTCGGGAACGCCACGGCAGACAAATCCCAGAGCGGCCACCTCGTGTGGAAC
This sequence comes from uncultured Planctomycetota bacterium, assembly GCA_964506385.1. Taxonomy (GTDB): domain Bacteria; phylum Planctomycetota; class PUPC01; order DSUN01; family DSUN01; genus CAZDNN01. Next base: position 9,086 of record CAZDNN010000236.1, on the reverse strand, counting down.
CTGATGACGGACAACAGCGTCGGCTGGGCGGCGCACGACGGCGTCAGCCAGGGCACGCCGCAGACGGCGGCCTTCGAGACGACCGAAGACGTCGGCTTCGAAGACGGCACGACGCTGACCTTCACGCTGAAGCACCAGAGCCCGTGGGGCGACCACAACGTCGGCAAGGTCCGTCTCGCCGCGACCACAGCGGATCGCGCCGACTTCGCCGACGGCCTCGCGAACGGCGGCGACCTGGGTGACCCCTCGATCTGGACCGAGCTCGTGCCGCTGAGCGTCACGTCGTCGGGCGGCGCGGCCGTCACGATCGGCCCCGACAACACCATCCTCTTCCGCGGAGCGAACCCCACCCGCGACACGTACACGATCGTCGCCAACACGACGATGCAGGACATCACCGGCTTCCGTCTCGAGACGCTGGGCGACCCCAGCCTGCCGACGGGCGGCCCGGGCCGTAGCGGCAACGGCAACTACGTGATGACGTACGCCGCCGCCGCCGAGACGCCTCTGGGCGTCAAGGCGGTGAACATCGCGCAGGCCGCGCCCGTCGAGGTCGTCGGCGCCTCCAGCTACAACAGCCCGCAGCTCATCAACGACGGCGTCATCACCGACTCCGTCGGCTCCTCGTCCTTCATGATCCCGCCCCGAGCGCCCCAGGGCCTCGGCTACGACCTCGGCGGCTTCGCCACCGTCGACGGCCTGCGCATCTACCAGCACTCGGCCGTCGGCGGCGGCGGCGCGCGCCAGCGGCTCGAATCCCTCACCGTCTACACCTCCGCCGGCCCCATCACCTTCAACGGCCTGCCCGACCAGGACGTCCTCGACCTCGACCTCGGCGGCGTCGAGACGGCCTATGTGTTCGTCAGCCCGGGTGCCCAGCACGCCGGCGCGCCGGACCCGCAAATCGGCATCCGCGAGATCGAGGTCTACACGACCGGCCTCGGCATCATCCCGCGGCCGAACGTCGCGCTCGGCAAGCCCGCGACGATCGCCGGCAGCGGCTGGTGCTGCGGCTCGGCCTCCGACCTCACCAACGGCGTTATCACCTGGGGGCCGGGCCTCCACAACACCGGCACGGCCATCTACAACAACCAGTTCTCGCCGACCAACGGCTGGATCGACATTGACCTGGGCCGGCCCTATCTCATCGACACACTCGGCATCGTCCAGCAGACCCTCGGCGGCACCACCGGCACGATCACCCGCAGGATGATCGAGGACATCGAGCTGATCTTCTCGAACGACGGCTTCGCCACCATCCTCGACACCGACACCATCACCCTGATCGACGGCGTGGCCTACCAGCAGGCGACCTTCGACCAGATCGAGGCCCAGTACGTCCGCATCAACCCCCTGAGCCAGTATCCCCTCGGCGCCGACACCCGCATCGGCATCGTCGAGCTCCAGCTCTTCATGGCCCCTGAGCCCGGCACGCTGTCCCTCCTCGGCCTCGGCGCCCTCGCCCTCCTGCGTCGCCGGCGCCGCAGCTAGCCTCGCAGCCAACCCGATGACCCTGACGGCGGCCCGTCGCGACGGGCCGCCGTCCCATGTCGGAGGCGGAGGGACGCGAAAACGGCGTTGACAGGAACCGACGGGCATGGTAAACGGTGGTGTAGACAACGGGCCGGGCAGGACCAGAAGGGCGGAATACCGCCCTTCGCATGCATAGAGGGAGCTGCGGATGGGGAAGATACCGCTGGTGGGCCGCCTCGCGCTCGGCCTCGTGCTCGTGGCCGCACTGGCTGGGGTGCAGGCCTGCTCGCCCTTCGCCAAGGCCGCCGACGAGGGCGGCGCAGGCAATGTGGTGGGCTCGTACCTCTGGTGGCGTGTCGAGGACATGTTGGAGACCGTGGACATCGGCTTCACCGTCTCGAAGGAGCCCTACGGCGGCCTCTACGGCCACTTCGCCTCGCTCACGCCCTTCGGCGCGATCTACCTCGATGGGAACTTCATTGGCATCGGCGGCGGCCAGATCGGGGTGACGAGGCACTACATCGCCGGCATGGGCGCCCTGGTCTGGGGCTACGAGGAGGTGGGCTGGCAGACCTACGACCGCCACGACCTGTCTACCGTCCAGGCACTCGGCGTCGGCCCCATCGGCCTGCTCGCCCCACCGTACGGCGGCCCCGCGTCCGCCCCCTCGTGAAAGCACTATTTCCACGTGGGTCACGTGGGCGCACTCGGCAACCTGAACTACACGCAGATCGCAGACTTCGCAGCGGGCTTCGTCGGCATCGACATCGGTGGCGACGACGGCCGCACGGTCGGGCGCTGGCCCTGGGAGCCCCAGGAAGGCGACCGGCCAGTCGATCCCGCCGCGGAGAAAATGCACGAGCAGTTCTTCCGCAAGATGGAGTACCCCGAGCTCGGCGGCGGCTCGACCCTGTCGCGGTAGGCCGTCCGCCGTGCCAATGGCCATTCCAGAGGCGGCCATCGGCAGCATCAGGCCGTCGAGCCGAAGCACCGCCCGAAGTAGACGCCCAAGCTGCCATTCTGACTGGCGGCCCGCGTTTGACGGCGGCGGGGCCGGCTGCTAGAATCCTCGCTTCCATACTCACACCCCCGCGCGGCGGGCCCGCGCGGAACAGGCGGCGCGGCCATGGGCGCCCAAGGGTGGGCGCCGAGGGGATGGTGTGCCGGGCCGCAGGCAAAGGAGAGCGACGTGAGCATCGGATGGCCGGCGCCCGTGAGACGGGCGCTGCTCGTGGTGGCCGTGGTGGCGGCCTTGCCAGGGTGCGCTTCCAAGTACATGAAGCATCGGGGCGACGATGCGCTCCAGATGGTGGACATCGGGATCACGACGACCAAGACGCCCTACGGCTCGTTCCACCTCTGCGGCTTCGGCCTCGTCTCGCTGGGCGTCGGGAGGGTGGACGGCCAGTTCCACGGCCTCGGCGGCGACCAGTTTGGCACGACCGAGCACTTTCACCGCGATCTCGGCGTGATCCTCTGGAGCTATGACGAGGTGGGCTGGGGCAAGAAGATGGACCCTGAGAAGCCCGAAACCCTCCAACGCCTGCACATTGGCCCCATCGGCTACCTCCTCTATCCCGAGCGGCGGCCGCCCTACGCCTTCGCCTGCCTCCACTACCTCCACCTCGGCTACGTGGGCCTGGTGGGCAACATCCGCTACGTCGAGATCCTCGACTTCCTGCTCGGCTGGGCCTCGGTGGACATCTGCAACGACGACGGCAAGCCGCCGCTGGCGGGCGACTGGCACTGGCGGACCGACAACCCCCGCAAGAAGCCGATCCCGCAGCCCAAGCTCCCCTTCTGAGCCCGACTCGGCCTCCCGCCCACCGACGTGCCGGCGCCGGCCCGCGGGAATGGAGTCCTCCAGGGCAAGATGCGGGCATCTTGCGCGCATCTTGGGCCGAGGGAAACTCGGACTGGGCACACCCTATGGGATCGAGCGGCTTTGCGGGCCGACTCCGCCGAAGCGGCTACGTCACCTCCCGAAGGCGAATCGATCCCGTAAGACTTGCTCTTCGCTGGCAAGTGGTGTGGCTCCGGCCCTCTTGAAGGGGCAAACAGAACCAACGGAGTTGGTTTTGAAAAACGGTGCCCCCCACGCTCCGTGGAACGCTCGATCGGGCTGGGCCGCCGACGGCTGGGCCCGCGTCCCAGACGGGTCGGAGAAGAATTGCAGAGTTGGTCAACTCTGCAATTCTACCGCTCCCGCCTCCTGGCCGCCTCGCGGCGGCCCGCGGCGGGGACCCGTCTCACAATCTGACGGTCCTGTAATCCACCAGTCACCCACCGATCACCCACCGCCTGTATCCTGATTTCGCATGTCGCGCCTGCCCAGCAGGCTGAGGGTGGATGTCAGGAAACACCCTCTCGGGCCGCCACGGCCCCAAGAGCGCACGGCAGCAGCGAGGCCCGGCATCTCGCGTCCTCTGCATCGATCGAGAAAGCGACAGCGGCTGGGCGTTTGGAGCCCGGCGCCGGATTTCCTGTTGATTTGGGTCAGGTGGCCCGGTAGACTGGGTGGACAACGCGGCAGCGACGGGCGGCCAGAGCGCTCATCCCCATTCCCCACGCTCTGTGTCGCCGCCGCGAGTTCAGCGACGGTTCCCCCGTCACAGCGAGTTCGTTGTGGGCCTGTACTGTTGGTTTGGGACGGGCCATAGGACGCCCCGCTCTGCGCGAAGGAGGCGGAGGTGCGACGACGCAGGCTGCCATGGCGAGGTGCCGCCCTGGTGCTGCTGACCGCTGCGCTCGGCTGCGCGCCGCTGAGGCTGGCCGCCGACGGGCCGGCCAGCGGCGTGCCCTCGCCTTGGCCCTATCTCCAGCACCGCCTCGAAGACGCCCTCGAGACGGTGGACATCGGCCTCACATTCTCGACGAAGCCCGGCCTCGCGCTCTACGCCGACTTCGCGTCCGTCGCCCCCGGAGGCTACGGCCACGTGGACGGCTACTTCCTGGGCATCGGGGGAGGTCGGATCGGCGCGATGCGCCACCACCAGGCGAGCCTCGGTCTCGTGGCGTGGGCCTACGAGGAGGTGGGCTGGGGCGACTTCGACAAGGAAGATCTGACGACGCTGAACTACCAGAGCTGCGGAGCGCTCGGCCTGCTCACTCCGCCCTACGGGCGGCCGGCCTCCGCCCCGTCGTGAATTCACTACCTCCACGTAGGCTACGTGGGCGCAGTTGGGAACCTGAACTACATGCAGATCGCTGACTTCGTGCTCGGCTTCGCGGGCATTGACATCGCGCGGGACGACGGCCGCCGTCTCGGCCTCTGGCCGTGGGAGGACGAGGCGCGGCGCCCGTCGCGGGCCGCCGTATGGCTCCGCCGCAGTGTCTTCGGCGAGTCCAGCCGCGAGGCGACCGCGGTGGTCCTCCACAGCCCCGCGCGGGAGCCCGAGCCCGAGCCGGCGCCGCCGAAGCCGGTGACGCCCAAGCCTGAGCCGCCTCGGGCGGCTCCCGCGCCGGTTGCGCCGCGGCGTGCGCACGGGCCGGCGCGCGCCGCGTCGAAGGTCAGCTTCTGCGTACAGTGCTTCGGCCGGCACTACCCGCCTGAGGCCGTGGCCGCGGCGAGGGCGAAGGGGGGCTCGCCGGGCGATTATCTGTCTGAGGCGGACAAGGCGTGGCCGGGGCGGTGGTGCGAGTGCTGGAAGTCCCGTGGCGACCGCGCGGCCGCCTCGTCGAAGGAAACGGCCGGAAACCATTGATTTGGAGGGCCGCTCGCGCTAGAATGCGTGCCCGACGTGGCACCCGTGACCCACGCTGGCCGTTTGTTTGGGTGCCGCGCTTCTGGCCGATGATCCTCTCCCCGTGATTGCGTGCGCGATTTCCGCGGGCCGGGAACCCGCAGGGACGGTCTTCCGTCCCCCCGCCCAAAAAGGAGACGTATATGAGAAGGTCGCAGGTTGTCCGCCGGCTGGCATTGGGGCTGGCCGCGGTGTGCCTGGTGTGTATGTCGTGCGGGTGCATGACTTACTGGAAGTACCGCGCCGAGGACGCGTTGGAGCTGGGCGGCTTCGGCATCACGGTCACCAAGACCCCCCAGTTCGCCGCCTATGCCGACGGCGTGTCGGTGGCGCCTGGCGGGTATGCGAGGATTGACGGCAACTTCATCGGCTACGGGGGTGGCCGGGTCGGGATGACCCGCCACTACACCCACAACGTCGGCCTGGTGGGCTGGGGCTACGAGGAGGTCGGCTGGGGCGATAAGGCCGATCCCGAGGTACGCGGCACCCTCAACCGCCAGCACGTCGGCGCCCTGGGCATGGTCATGGTGCCGAGCCGCCGGCCTTCCTACGCCCCCTCGTGACTGCACTATCTCCACGTAGGTTACGTGGGGTTTGTTGGCAATCTGCGGTATCTCGAGATGCTCGACTTCATGCTCGGCTTCGCCGCCATCGACATCGCCGGTGACGACGGCTACACCTACAGCCGCTGGCCCTGGCAGCGTGGCGCGATCCTGACCGACTTTGACCCTGACCCGGACGAACCGTACACCGTGTGCGCGAAGTGCAAGGGCTACCGCGACATGCCCCAGGGCGTCGATGGCCCAGGCGGCTGGTCGCCCTTCGACAAGATGAAGCCGGCTGGCGACGAGGACGACAAGAAGAAGCCTGAGCCGAAGAAGCCGCCGCGCATGTGCAGGTGCCCGAAGCCGAGGCCCGCGCCGGTGAAGAAAGCGGAGGCCTCGGCGCGTCCCGCGGCGCCCGTGGCGACCAGCAGCGTCACAGAGCCGAAGACGAAAGCCACCGGCACCGCGTACGATCGTGACGAGGCAGAGCGGCTGAGCCAGTTGCGGCCCTAGATGGCTCGCCACGAGTCCGCTTCTTTTGCGTAACGCCAGCGTCTCGCTGGCATCCTGGATGCCGCCGAGACGGCGGCGTTACGGCTGCTGGGGTCGCGCCGTGATCGATTCAGAATCGTGGCGAGCCATATAGGCCGCCGCGTCGGTCCCGTCGCCGTCAGCGCCCGAGAGGCCCCACTGGACGGGGGGTTCGGAGAGCATCATGCGAGTAGCGCGCTGGATCCACAACGCTGCCTTCGGCCGCAACCGAACGCGAAGAAAACGCCGGGCCAGACATGTTACCTTCCGGGTTCGGCGGTTCGTCACTGATCGAGGAGCGCACGGCGAGAACGTCGCTTCCCATGTCAACTGCAAACCCAACCGGGGCTTGGGTTTGGTATGCCTGGCCCGACGTTTTCTTCGCGGAAAGAAAGGTCTTGCACGTTTGTGGTACAGCATGTCGCCCCCACGAGTCCTGGCCATTGCCCTGTGCCTGGCCGCGACGGGCTGCGGGTACGTCAAGGACCGCGGCCAGGACGCGGTAGACCTGTTCGACCTCGGCTTCACGGTGACCAAGAGACCGCAGTTCGGCATGTACGCCAACTGCCCGTTCCTCGCCCCCGCGGGCTACGGCAAGGTAGACGGCCAGTACGTCGGCATCGGCGACGGCAAGGTCGGGGTGATGGAGCACCACCAGGACAACATCGGCCTCGTCGTCTACGGCAGAGAGAATACGACTTGGGGCCAGGACCAGGAAGAGCACGACCGGTCCGAGGTCAACGAGGTCGCGCCTGCCGGCTTCGTCACCGATGCGGTGGACAAGGACATCGACTACGACCCCGCCTGCGTCCACTACCTCCACCTCGGCTTCGTCGGGGTGGCCGGCAACATCCACTATGCCGAGTTCCCCGACTTCTTCGCTGGCTGGCTTGGCTTCGACCCCCGCCACGACGACGGGCAGCCGCGCGGGCGCGCCGCCCGGGTCGCCCGTGCCCGCGAGCGCGCGGAGGGCAAGGCCCTCGCCCGAGCCGAAGCCGCGAAGCCCCCTGAGGCCGTCGAGGTAGCCGAGGCCACCGACACCGCCACTTTGGCCGAGGCCGTGGAGCCCGTGGAGACCGTGACGCCCGCCGCGTCGCCGTTGGTGCCCCCTGCCGCCGCCGCCAGGCCGGAGACGCCCGCGCCCGCCGTGCGACCGCGCCCGGTGGGCGTCTCGTCGTCGCCGAAGACCGTCTTCTGCCCCAAGTGCGGCGGGCGGCGCTTCGTGGACCGATGGCCGCCGGTGCCGCTGTCCGGCCTCTCGGGCATAGATGCGCGCGCCGCGGCGGACAAGCGCTGGGCGGGCCGGTGGTGCACCTGCTGGCGGCACGAGGAACAGCCGTCGGGGCCGCGCCGCGCCAGGCCGCCAGCCCCAGCCAGCGCCGACGACGTTGTGCCCGACATCCGCTGCCTGGTTCATCGAGGCGACGACCACCGCGCTTGCAGCGTGCGGCCGTGAGTGCACGACGGACGCCGGACGCGGCCCCCTTGGCTTCTGGGAGAGGGAACCCAAGCCGGGAGGCATCCATGCGACCGGGCGGCACCGCATCGAAGCTGGCGCTCGCGCTCGCCGCGCTCGGCGGCCTCCCCGGCTGCATGACCTACCTCCAGCACCGCGCCGACGACGCCCTGGAGATGATCGATCTCGGCGTCACCTGGTCCGACACCTTCGGCCTCGCCGCCTACGGCAACTTCGCATCCATCACCCCCGGCGGCATCGGCTACGTGGACGGCTATTTCGCCGGCCTGGGCGGCGGCCAGATCGGGACCACCGAGCACTACCAGGGCAGCCTCGGCCTCCTGCTATGGGGCTACGAGGAGGTCGGCTGGGGCGACTTCGACAAGGACGTGCCGGGCACCCTCGACCGCCAGCACTGCGGGCTGCTTGGCATCCTCGCCGGCCCCTTCGACCGGCGCCTGTCGTATGCCCCTGCCTGAATGCACTCCATCCACGTAGGCTACGTGGGGCTCGTCGGCAACGCGCGGTATGGGGAGATGGCCGACTTCCTTCTCGGCTTCGCCGGCATCGACATCGCCGGCGACGACGGCCGCAAGCTCGGCAGCGGCATCGCCGAGCTTCACAACCCCATCGTCTGGGCGCGCGGCGAGCCCGAGCCGCCCTACACCCACTGCGAGCGCTGCGGCAAGCGCATCTACGCCCCCGAGTTGGCCCAGGGGCCGGGCGGCTGGTCGCCCGTCCGCGCCGCCCGCAAGCTCTTCGTCCGCTGCGAGTCGCAGAACGTCTGCCGGTGCCCTGGCTCCCGCGACAGCGCCTACGCCAGCCGGCCTCGGCTGCCGGGCGTTCCGGTCTCCGTCCCCCTTCCGGGCAGCCTGCCCGTGCCGTCAGAGGGCGATGCCGTGTCGGCGCTGCCGGAGGACTGCCCGGTGCGCCAGGCCATCGAGGGCAAGAGCCCTCTGGCGCAGGTCGGCGATGGTGCGGCGGCCGTGGTCAACGGCGGCGCGAAGGTCGTCGGCACCACGATCCGTGTCGGGAGGTTCGCCTGGCAGGTCGGCCGCGTCGCCGTCAAGGTCGTCCTCTTCGTCCCCAAGGTCATTCGGGCCCTCATCCCGTCGTCACGCAAGCCTGAGTCCGAGCCGCCCTCGGACACCCGCACCGCCCGCCGCCCGCTCCCTCGCCCGTGACACCGCCTCTCCCGCCGCCGCCATCGTGCCCTCACGGTCCGCCCGCGACAGCCTGCTGCCGTCGCTTGGCCCGGTGGGAGTGCGTCGCCGACAGCCTAGTAGTCCGTGGCAGAAGTCCTTCGCAGACGAGTGCGAGGGATTCGGGCCGAGGTCA
>CAZDNN010000235.1:0-9251 GCA_964506385.1 uncultured Planctomycetota bacterium | reverse complement strand
GACGGAGTCGAACAGGCCGCGGATGCGGTAGTACTCCATCGTGCTCTTGGGCAGCCGCTGGCCGTGGTTGTTGGCATAGGTGGTGAAGGTGACGTACATCTGGTGCATGTTCGAGATGCAGGCCGTCCGCCGCGCCAGCCGCGACACGCGGTGCATCGCCGGCAGCGCCAGCGCCGCCAGCAGCATGATCACCGCGATGACCACCAGCAGCTCGATAAGCGTAAACGCCGCGCGACGGCCTCTGCCCACGTCGAGTTCTCCGTCTGGAGCCGCTCCCCGAGCCGCCACCATTCTACTGCCGTGGGCGTGAAGGGTCAACAGCGGGGCGGTGGATCGTGCCCGCTGTTCGCCGAGATCCGCCGTTGACCGGTGACCACATGGTGTTGCGGAACGTCAACATGAGGCTAACTCAAGCGGTGTCAAGCGCTTAGCGTCGATTCCGGCTCGCCTGCCGTCGAGCCGTGTTGATGGATCGCAACATGCGGGCGGCTCGCGCCGCGCCGCGTGCCGTGCGGCCGAGACCACAGGAACCTGTAAGTCGTTGCAGTGTCGGCAGTAAGGGAGATTTCAGGAAAGCCATGGTCACCGACTTGACCGGCACGGGAATTGCGCGCGCATAATCGACCTCGTGAGGCGCGAGAGTCTGGTCCCATCTGTCCCGTCAACTAAGGAGGATTCCAGCGATGGCGAAGCGGCTGCTCGTGTTGGTGGCGGTGACGGTGATGGCTTCCCAGATCGGGTATGGCGCGCTGATCGTGGACGCGGCGCTGACCGACACGAGCCAAATCCGCAGCGCGACGAACAACCCGTACTTCGGCGCTGCTACGTCCAACCTGGCCGCCGTGAACCTGAGCTACGGCACGCCCGTCCTGGGCGCAAGGGTCAACGGCATCGGCTTCCACGACCTGGAGCTGAACGCCAATCCCAGAACCGGGTCGGGCATCCCTTTGGTGAATTCCTTGTCGGGCACAACCTTCGACTTCGTCTTCGACGGCAACGCCGACATGCCCGGCGCACGGAACCTGACGAGTGTCAGCCTCACAGGCACCGATGCGGCTACGGCCAACCAGGTGGCGCTCGGCAACCGCTACATCTCCGCCACCCTCAACCATCGCCCCAACCTGATGACCTTCCACACCCTCTTCCCCAACGCGCCCGTCTACGTGCAGATGATCGGCGGCCAGCACGGCTGGAACGGCGATACGACGATCATGGTCAACGGCGATGGGGTGACCGAGGGCTCGGGCACGCTGGTCGGCGCCTGGGAATCGAACAAGACGAACCGGACCGCCGGCCTCGCCGCCTTCGAGGGCACGACGCAGCCCAACGGCGACCTGACCCTCGAGGTGCGGTCGGCCTTCTTCAGCGGCCTCGCCGCGGTCATCGTCCAGGCCGGAGTCCCGCTCCCGCCGCCCGCGACGCGCCTGCCGAACGTGACGAGCGCGGCCCTCACCGCGCACTTCGACGCCAGCGACATCAACAATGACGGCGGCGCCACCGACGCCGGCAACGGCAACGACGTGAATACCTGGACCGACCTCGTCAGCACAAGCAACCTGACCTCCGCCACCCATGGGTGGAGCAGGCCGGCGTTCGTTTCGGCCGGCAGCGGCGGTATTGGGGGCCAGGACACCCTGAGGTTCGAGTCCACGGGGGGGCCAACAACACGAGACATCATGTCCCACGGCACCCTGAGCTTCTCGGCACAGACCATCTTCGCGGTCACGACCTTGAACGACAACGGCGAGTCTCTGTCAACGCTGGTGGCCAATGCGAGCCACGGCCTGACCATCCGCCAGACCACCTCCAACGTACCCGCTTACTTCTCGGGCAACATCGCAGACTTTGTGATCCACCAGTCCACGGCGGCCAACGGCGGCACGATCAACATCAACGGCAACCGGCGGCTGGACATCCCCGGCGGGTTCGGCGCCCCCCACGTGCTGAAGGCCGAGCGGACCGCCCCGGCCACCTACAGCGGGTTCACGATTTCCGAGGGTATTCCGGGCATCGCTTTCCGCAACTGGCCCGGCGACGTCGCTGAGGTGATCGTCTTCGACGCCAAGCTCAGCGGCGACGACACCCTCCGCGTCCAGAGCTACCTCACCGGCAAGTATGGCATCGCGTTCCCGACAGCCCTCGACGAACGCATCACCGAAGCCAAGCAGATCGCACTCGACCCCTTCGACTTCGGGTCGAACCAGCACGTTGCGGTGAACTTCCACTACGGCGGCCCGACGGCCGGCACGTTCAATGGCATCGGCTTCGACAACATCGACCTCGCCGGCGGCACGCCGCCGACCGGGCCGTTCATCCTCAACGCCAACCCCGCCACCGCCGGCGCCACCCTGACCCTCAACTTCCCGTTCGCCAGCGACAACGCCCCGCGCGGCCAGAACTCCATCATCACGGGCCCGGACGCCGCGACGCTCAACACCGTGGCCAACGAGTTCTTCTACATCGGCGGCAACAGCCACCCCCTGGCGAGCATGACCTTCGGCGGCCTGGTCCCCGACGCCGAGGCCTTCGTCCAGGTCATCGGCGGCGACAGCAACTGGATCTCCACGGTCGAGGTCCTCGTCAACGGCACGGAGACGATCGACTGGCTCGGCGTGGCCGACAACGGCACGACGACGGGCACGGCCTCGCTCCTCGGCTTCTACGCCACCACGGACGCCGCGGGCCAGCTCCAGCTCGACTTCTCCATCGCGTCGGGCAACTACGCCGGCATCGGGGGCGTGATCGTCACGCAGATCCCCGAGCCGGCGACCCTGACCCTGCTCGGCCTGGCCCTGGCTGGCCTCGGCGCGTACGTGAGGAGGGGAAGGTCAGAATGAGGACGATCACACTTTGGGTGGCTGCTGGCCTGATGGCCCTGGCCGGCGGGAACGTGCAGGCCAACATAGTCACCGACGGCAGCTTTGAGGTCAACACAAACAGTACCCCGGGAAACAGCCAGGGCAGCGAGCTCGGTGCTTCCAGATACGCCGGCTCCACCTGGGGCAATGCCGACGTGCTGACGCACTGGGACAAGTCGGGCTCCCGAACGTGGTATATGACAGACCAAGGGGCCAGCGTGTTCCCGGACGGCGACTTCGCGTGTCGCGTGGACGCGCATCCAGCCGAGGGCGTGAACACGCTGCACCAGGACGGCATTTCACTGACGGGCGGCAAGCGCTACGAGTTGTCATTCGACATGTGGGGCGAATCGGCGAGTCCAAGGATTGACGTTGAATTCACCGGGCCGGCGACGATGAAGGTTCTCGATGACAGGGGAACCGTCGGGAACAACGGATTCGCCGAGAAGATAACCACGCATTTCACGGCGCCGGCGACGGGCTCGTACAGGATCAACTTCTCCGCAGATGACCCCTCAAACGGCAACCATCACGCCTGGATCGATGATGTGAACCTGGTCGAACTTCCGGCGAACCTGATCAAGGACGGCAGCTTTGAGGTCAACACCAACGGGACTCCAGGGAACGGCCAGGGCAGTGAGCTTGGCGGCGACACGCGCTATGCCGGCTCCACCTGGGGCGATGCGGACGTGCTGACGCACTGGGACAAGTCGGGCACGCGAACGTGGTACATGACCGACCTCGGGGGCGCTCAGTTCCCGGACGGTGACTTTGCGTATCGTCTGGACGCGCATCCCTTCGAGGGCGTCAACACGCTGCACCAGGACGGCATTCCACTGACGGCCGCCACGACCTACGCGTTGTCGTTTGAGATGTGGGGGGAAGCCGGCACTCCACGCGTCGACGTTGCGCTCACCGGCCCGGCAACACTGAAGGTGCTCGACAACTCGGCGACCCTCGGGACGGACGGGGCCGCCGAGACGAAGCTGGCCATCTTCACAGCCCCCGCAACGGGCGCGTACAGGATCAGCTTCTCCGCAGATGACCCCCAGAACGACAACGCTCATGCCTGGATCGATGATGTCAGGTTGAACCAGATCGCACTGGGGCCGAACCTGGTCACGGACGGCAGCTTCGAGGTCAACACCAACGCCACTCTCGGGAACGGCCAGGGAAGCGAACTGGGCACACACAACTACGCCGGCAGCACCTGGGGCAACGCCGATGTTACCACGCATTGGGACAAGGACAACAGAGTCTGGTACGTGACCGACAGCGGCGATGCTGAGTTCTCGGACGGTGACTTCGCCTATCGCATCGATGCCCGGCTGGACATAGGCGGCGCCGACACGCTGTGGCAGGACGGCATTCCCCTCACGGGCGGGACGGACTACGTGCTCTCGTTCGACATGTGGGGGGAGGGAGGCAATCCGATCCTGGACGTCACGGTGACCGGGCCGGACACTATCGCTCTGTTCGACGACACCACCGCCATCGGCAATGACGGAGCGTGGGAGACGAAGTCAACCCTCTTCACACCCACCGTTACGGGCTCTTACAGACTCAACTTCTTCACGGACGTGAATAACGGAGACAGCCATACCTGGATCGACAATGTCAGCATTCGGGCCGTTCAGCCCGACATCATCCCCGAGCCGGCCACGCTCGGCCTACTGGCCCTGGGAGGGCTGGCACTGCTGAGGAGACGACGCGTGACGCGTGACGCGTGAGAAGAGAACAAGCGGTTCCGGGTTCCAGGTTCCAGGTTCCAGGGAAGCCTGTTTCGCGTTCTTCTCCGACCCCCGGAACCTGGAACCCGCAACCTGGAACCCGGCGTCCCGCGCGCGCGGCGGCATCCCTCCCTACTGCTTCTTCGGCAACAGCTTGCGGGTCACCTTGTCCCAGCGGACGGTGCGCTCGGCCATGACGTGGTCGCCGTGGCAGCCGGTGCAGCGCTTGGTGTTTGTCTCGATGGCCTTGAGCACGGGCTTGTGCTCGGTCTTGTCCACGAGCTTGACCAGCGGATGGCACTGCATGCAGAAGGGGTTGACCTTGTCGGCGGGAATCATGCGGTCGGGGGGCGTGACATTGTCCTCGTCGCCGCAATGGGGGTCGCTCTGGCCGTGGCAGGCCTCGCAGCCGATGCCGGCCTTGGCGTGCGTCACGGAGAGCTTCTCGTCCTCGTAGTTCATGTGACAGACGTGGCAGCGGCTGTTGTCCACCGGCCCGTCCGCCACAGTCACCCCGGGCACCGAGGCACCCGGTGACCCAATGCCCAACATTCGACAGGCGGCGAGGCCGAGGACTGCCAGCACCGACGCGGCGACGATCCAGCGCTTCACCGGTTCTCCCTTTGCTGTTGTAAAGACGGGGGACCCGCCCGAGGCAAAGGCGCCTCGGGCGGGAGGGAATCGAGGACGACGACGAGGGCGAGGACGAGAACGCCAGAGATCGCCTACACGTACTCCCAGTCCTTCAGCCACTCGTAGTGAGGCGGCAGGCAGGCCCAGGCGTGGTCCATCAGCTCGCGGAGCTCGCGGGCCTCGGCCTCGTCGAGCTGGCGCCGCTCCTTGACGGCATCGGCCACGTTGTCCACCTGCTGGGGGTTGATGAGGCCGGGGATGGGCGCCGTGAGAGCGGGGTTGCACAGCACGTAGCGGATGGCCATGCGGGCGCGGCGGTCCAGCTCCTCCTGGGTCGGCTTCTCGCCCTTGCGGGCCTTGAACAGCGAGCCGCTGGCGAAGGGCTTGATGCCGAACATCCCGACCTTGTGCTCGCGAATGGCGCTGAACACGCTGTCCTTGGGCGCCTCCTTGCTCTTGGCAGTGTAGGGCGTGACCACGACGTCCACGACCTTCGGGTAGGTCTCGATCATCCACTTGATGTGCGGGCGGTCGTGGGACGAGAAGCCGACGAAGCGGGCCTTGCCCTGGTCCCGGGCCTTCTCGAGGGCCTTCATCATCTCGTCCACTTCGGCCTTCGAGTGCTTGCTGCTGCGCTCGTGCATGGTGATGCGCCAGAGATCCACGTAGTCGAGCTTGGCCTTCTGCATCCCCTTGTCGAGGGTGCCGAGGAGGGCCTTGCAGGTGCGGCAGCGGGGGTTGCGCATCTCCTCCTGGTACCATGAGAAGCCGAGGTGCATCTGCTGGCGACGGCCTCGGAGGGCCTCGCTGTAGGCCATGACCTCCTGCCAGGTGCAGGCGTCTATGTAGTTGACACCGCGCTCGATGCAGCGGGTCACCACGTCGCGGCGGTTCTTCCTGAAGCCCGGGCTGTTGATGTCGGCGCTCAGCCAGCTCCGGGTCTTGAGGACCCCTGGGACCTGTGTGTCGATGCGCTTCCAGTGCCCGCCGAGGCAGACCGCGGAGATCATCAGGCCGGTGTCGCCGAGGGGGCGGTACTCCATGTCCTTGTTGTAGTTGAGGATCTTGCTCGTGTCGGCTGGTGCGCCGCTGGCGGTCAGCCCGCCCACAGCCACCACCGCCGCCACGGCCGCGCTGTCGCGCACGAACTCGCGCCGCGTCACATCCCGCTCAGCCATCGCTTCGCCTCCTGAAACGAAGTCACGCTCTTCCAACAGCTCACGCCCCGGTATTCTATGCGCCGGGTGCCCGCAGATCAAGCTTTCGCCAAGCGTGTATCCGTTTGACATGTCCCAGGGCATTTGCGAGAATCCACTTTGCTCGTGCCCGGAGGTCCCGGGCCGTCGCTGGCAGGAGGACGAACGATGAGCCGCGAGCCGTCCCGACGCGCGTTCCTGGCCCGCGCCATGCAGGGGGTGGGTGCGGGGCTGGCGATGCCCTACGTTCTGGCTTCCGCGGCACTCGGTGCAGCCGGCAAGGCGCCCGCGAGCGACCGGGTGGCCACCGGCCATATTGGCGTCGGCGGCAGGGGCGGGGGCCTGCTCCGCCACGTCGTCCGACTGCCCTCCGCCATGCCCATCGCCGTGTGCGACATCGACCAGAACCGCCTGGCCGGCGCCCGGCGCGCCGCAGGCGGCAACGCCCGGACGTACCACGACTTCCGCGAGCTGCTCGAGGCGAAGGACATAGATGCCGTGGTCGTCGCTTCGCCCGACCACTGGCACCCTCTCCACACCATCCACGCCTGCAAGGCGGGCAAGGACGTCTACTGCGAGAAGCCGCTGTCGGTCACGGTCCTCGAGGGCCAGCGGATGGTCGAGGCGGCCCGCCGCCACGCGCGGGTGGTGCAGCTCGGCACCCAGTGGCGCTCGATGGCCGGCCGCCACGTGGCGCAGCACGTCCGCAACGGGCATCTGGGACGCGTCCGCGAGGTCCGCTGCTGGCACTACCCGAACCCCAGCCATCCCCCCGCGGCGCCCGTCCCCGTGCCGAAGACGCTCGACTGGGACTTCTGGCTCGGCCCCCTGCCATGGATGCCGTACCACCCGCGCCGCTGCCACGGCACGTTCCGCTGGTTCATGTGGAGCGGCGCCGGCAACATCCGCGACCGCGGCGCCCACATCATCGGCATCGTCTCCTGGGCGATGGACGTCGATGCCACCGGCCCCGTCTCCGTCGAGGCCACCGGCACCCGCCACCCGGGGCTCTACGACAACCCGATCACCATGAGCGTCACCTGGGAGTTCAAGAACCCCGACTGGACGCTCCGCTGGGACCAGCCGGGCACTCCGAAGGGCGGGCGGTACGGCGCCTTTTTCGTCGGCGAGAAGGATACCCTGGCGTTCTGGGACAACTTCGCTACCGAGCACAAGGCCATGGCCGAGCCCCTGCCCGGCGAGATCGCCCTCGAGCGCAGCACCGACCACATGGGCAACTTCATCGACTGCGTGCGGACCCGCCGCCGCGCGATCATGGATGTCGAGATCGGCCACCGGGTCACTACGATCTGCAACCTGGGGAACGTCGCGTTCCTCCTCGGCCGCAAGCTGCGCTGGGACCCCCAGGCCGAGCGGTTCGTCGGCGACGACGAGGCCAACCGCATGCTCCGCTACCCCTACCGCGAACCCTGGACGCTCTGACCCGAAAGGACGCCCCATGGGCCACGAGACACGCCGCTCCTTCCTCAAGCAGGCCGGCGCCACCCTCGGCGCAGGGCTGGCCGCGCCCTACGTCCTGACGAGCGCCGCCCTCGGCGCAGGAAGCCAGGCGCCGGCGAGCGACCGCATCGTGACCGGCCACATCGGCGTCGGCGGCATGGGAGGCGGCCACGTCAACCAGATCCGCAACCGCCGCGACGCCGTCATCGGCGCCGTGTGCGACGTGGACGACGCACGCCTGGCGAACGCCCAGAAGCGTGCAGGGGGCTCGCCCCAGGGCTTCAAGGACTTCCGCCGCCTGCTCGACCGCGAGGACATCGACGCCGTCATCATCGCCTCGCCCGACCACTGGCACGCGCTCCACACCATCCACGCCTGCCACGCGGGGAAGGACGCCTACTGCCAGAAGCCGATGATGAAGACCATCCGCGAGGGACAGGCGATGGTCCGCGCCGCGCGGCGCTTCGGCCGCGTCGTCCAGATCGGCACCCAGGGGCGCTCGACCGTCCACTCCCGCGCCTCCGTCCAGTACATCCGCAACGGCCACTGCGGCAAGGTCCACACCATCCGCACCTGGCACTACAACAACCCGACCCGCAACTGGGATACCCCGAAGCCCGTGCCCAAGGGACTCGACTGGGACATGTGGCTCGGCCCCGCCCGCTGGGTGGACTACCATCCGGCCCGCTGCCACGGCACCTTCCGCTGGTTCATGGACTTCGGCGGCGGCCAGATCCGCGACCGCGGCGCCCACATCTTCACCCACATCTGCTGGGCGATGGACGTGGACGACACCGGCCCCGTCAGCGTCGAGTGCCTCAGCGGCCACCAGCCGCCCGGCATGTACGACTGCCCCAACGACTTCGAGGTCCGCTACGAGTTCAAAGACCCCGACTTCACCCTCCTCTGGCGGCAGCCGGGCGAAAAGTACGGCCCCCACGGTTTCGGCATGAAGTTTTTCGGCGACAAGGACGACCTGGTGCTCATGGGCGGCGACAGCAGCACCCGCGCGGTCGAGAAGGCCCTGCGGACCAAGCCCGGCCGCACGGAGTTCCGCCTCCCCGAGATCAACGACCATATGGGCAACTTCCTCGACTGCGTCCGCTCCCGCGAGAAGCCCATCATGGACGTGGCTATCGGCCATCGCGTCACGAGCCTGTGCATCCTGGGCAACATCTCCTTCACCGTCGGCATCGGCCGCACGCTGCGCTGGGACCCCGACAAGGAGGAGTTCATCGGCGACGAGGCGGCGAACCGCCTGCTCCACTACCCCTACCGGCCGCCCTGGCGGCTGATCTGATCCGGAGTCTTGCTCGTGCTCTTGCTCGTGCTCGTTCTCTCTTCTCCCAACGAAGGATACGGATCGAGCACGA
>CAZDNN010000234.1:2963-9339 GCA_964506385.1 uncultured Planctomycetota bacterium | reverse complement strand
CCTCTTCTCCGTGTCCTCTGTGCCTCTGTGGTTGATCCTATCCGCGTTCATCTGCCGTTCCACTGTCGTCGGTCCGCGGAGAAGCGCGTCTGGTGTCCCCCGACTACGAAGGGAACGGCCGGGCGGTTGACAGGCGCGTGGGTCAGCGGCAGGATAGGGCGCGAGCAGCGGAGATGGGGCGGCGTAGCGCGCGGCTCGGAGAGGAGTGGGCGTGGAGCGGTCTTCGAGTGAGGTCGGCGGCACGGCGGCGGCGGAGCGGGCCTTCGAGCGGTTCCTGGAGGGGTGCGCGCCGGGGCTGCGGGCGCGGCGGGGGGTGTATGCGACGCCAGGGGCGCTCGTCGGCTATCTTGTGCGGTCGGCGAGGCAACTGCTCGAGGAGCATTTCGCGGGGGAGGCGGTGACGGTCGTCGATCCGGCTTGCGGCACGGGGGTGTTCCTGCACGCGGCGCTGGAGGCGATGGCGGAGCTGCGGCCACGGCTGGTCGGCGTCGAGGTGATCCCCGAACTCCTCGAGGCGGCACGGGCGACTCTCGGCGAGCGGGCGGAGCTGCGGCTCGGCAGCGTGCTGGAGGGCGAGACGGAGGCGCTCGGCGACGGCGTGCCTGTGGTGGTGGGCAATCCGCCGTGGGCGAACACCGGGCGGGCGAATCGAGGGCGATGGATCCGCAACCTCGTGGCCGACTGGCGGCCCGAGGGCGAGCGGAAGTGGAATCCCGACGATTCGATGAAGTTCCTCCGCTGGGCGCAGTGGCTGGTCGAGCGGCGCGGCGCGGGGGTCGTGGCGATGGTGACGCCGAACACCTGGCTCGACGGGGTGACCCACCGCAGGATGCGGGCCTCGCTCGCCGAGACCTTCGACGACCTCTGGCTGCTCGATCTGCACGGCAATGCGCGGCGGCGCGAGCGCTGCCCCGACGGCTCGCCCGACGAGAATGTCTTCGGGATCCAGCAGGGGGTGGCCGTCGGGCTGTTCCTGCGGAGGCTTCGGGGCGGCGGGCCGGCGCGGGTGTGGCACGCCGATCTGTGGGGGGCGCGGGAGCGGAAACTGGCGTGGCTCGAGGCCCATGACGCGGACTCGACGCCGTGGCGAAAAATGAAGGCCCGTGGCGAGAATTGCGGGTTCGTCCCGACGCGGGCAGGCGAGGCGCTGCGTGCCGAGTACGAGCGGGGCTGGAAGCTGACCGACATCTTCGAGGTCTGGGGCAACGGGCTGAAGACCGACCGCGACGCCCTGTTCATCGACTTCGACAGGGAGGCCCTCGAGGAGCGGATGCGGCGCTTCTTCTCGGACGAGGGGCTAAGTGCTGAGTTTCGCGAGACTTACCGCGTCCACGATTCCTCGGGCTACGACCTGCTGGCCCGCCGCGGGCGTATGGCCTTTGACGCGGGCTGTATCCGCTGGTGTCTCTATCGCCCGTTTGACCGCCGCTGGGTCTACTA
The DNA here is from genome assembly GCA_964506385.1 of uncultured Planctomycetota bacterium. Lineage (GTDB taxonomy): Bacteria > Planctomycetota > PUPC01 > DSUN01 > DSUN01 > CAZDNN01. The sequence continues at coordinate 7,899 of CAZDNN010000234.1, read as the reverse complement.
CGCCCCGGGGCTGACGAGCCGCCCTGGGTGGCGGGTGATGCGGCATCTCGTTGGGGGCGAGAACGTGGCGCTGCTGTGCTCGCGGACGGTCTACGGCGGCGATCCGTGGCGGGATGTCTTTGTCACGTCAGGACTTAGCGAGTTCGGCGTGATGGCCTCGCGGCCTGGGAACAGTGCGCCGGCCTTCCCCCTCTACGCCTACCCCCCCGACGGGGGTAGCCCCCTGGCCAACTTCCGGCCCGAGTTCCGGCGCGCAGTCGAGCAGCGGGTCGGGGAGGTCTCGCCCGAGGCCGTCTTCCATTACCTCTACGCCGTCCTCCACGCGCCGACGTATCGCGAGCGCTACCAAGCACTTCTGAAGATGGACTACGCCCGTGTCCCGCTCACGGCCGACCGGGTGTGCTTCGAGGCGCTCAGCCGCCTCGGCGCGGAGCTCGCTCGCCTGCACCTGCTCGCGGACGCCGGCCGGGACGGCGCGGAGCGTGTGCGGTTCCGCGGCGGCGGGGACGCGACGATCGGGGCGGTTCGGTACGATGCGGCAGCGGAGCTGGTGACGCTGAACGGGGCGGGAGCGTGCTTCGAGGGCGTGCCGCCCGAGGTGTGGGCCTTCCACGTCGGCGGCTACCCGGTGTGCAGGAAATGGCTTAAAGGCAGGCGGGGCAGGTGCTTACGTCGCAGTGACATCGTTGCCTTCCGCCGCATCGTCGCCGCCGTCAGAGGGACTTTGCGGCTCATGGAGGCGATCGACGACGCCATCGGCGGGTTGCCCCTCGGCTGAGTCTCCTTCGGTTGGCTGGGGGCTGCCGATATGGAGTCGGATCTTGGTCTCCTTGATCAGGGCGTAGAGGACGGGGACGACGAACATGGTCATGGCCTCGATGAGCATCCCGCCGAACGACGGGATGGCCATGGGGACCATGACGTCGGAGCCGCGGCCCGTCGAGGCGAGCACGGGCAGCAGGGCGAGGATGGTCGTCGCCGTGGTCATCAGGCAGGGACGGACCCGCCGCCTGCCGCCCTCGACGACTGCCTGACGGACCTCGCGGATCGTCGCGGGCCGGCGGGCGGCGAACTGCTGGTCGAGGTATGTCGCCATCACCACCCCGTCGTCCGTCGCGATGCCGAACAGGGCGAGGAAGCCGACCCACACTGCCACACTCAGGTTGACGGGGTGGATCTGAAACAGGTCCCGCATGTTGACGTCGTAGATGGAGAAGTCCAGGAACCACGGCTGGCCGTAGCACCATATTAGGATGAACCCGCCTGCCCAGGCCACCGCGATGCCGCTGAAGACCAGCAGCGTGGTCGGCACGGAGCGGAACTGGAAGTAGAGTATGATGAAGATGATGAAGAGTGCGAGGGGGAGGACGACGGAGAGGGTGCGGCGGGCGCGCACCTGGTTCTCGTAGTTGCCGGCGAAGGTGTAGCTGACGCCGGCGGGCAGCACGAGGTCGCCGGCCTTGCGCTTCGTCTCAAGGTACCGCTGGCACGCTTCGACGACGTCCACCTCGGCGTAGCCGGGCTTCTTGTCGAAGACGACGTAGCCCACGAGAAAGGTGTCCTCGCTCTTGATGGCCTGCGGGCCGCGGACGTAGCGTATGTCGGCGACCTGCTCGAGCGGGATCTGGGTGCCGTCGGGCGCTGGGACGAGGATGCGGCCGAGGGTCTCGATCTGGTCGCGCAGCTCCCGCTGGTAGCGGACGCGGACGGGGTAGCGCTCGCGGCCCTCGACGGTGGTGGTGATGGCTCGGCCGCCGATGGCCACCTCGATGACGTCCTGGACGGCGCGGATGTGGAGGCCGTAGCGGGCGATGGCCTCGCGATCTATGTCGATCTCCAGGTACGGCTTGCCGACGATGCGGTCGGCCGCGACGGTGGCCGGCTCGACGCCGTCCACTTCCTTGAGCAGGCGCTCGACGTCGAGGGCGACCGTCTCGATGGACTCGAGGTCGGGGCCGCGGACCTTGACGCCCATGGGCGCGCGCATGCCGCTCTGGAGCATGACGAGCCGTGCAGCGATGGGCTGGAGCTTCGGCGCGGAGGTGGTGCCGGGGATCTCGGCGGCCTCGAGGATCGCGTTCCAGATGTCGTCCGGGCCACCGATCTCGTCGCGCCACTGGCGGTAGGGTCGGCCGTCGGGGTCCGGGATCAGCTCGCCGCGCTCGTCGCGGACGAACTGGCCGGCCTCCTCGCCGTAGCGGAAGTGGATGCGGCGGCCGTCCTTGTCCGTGACGTACTCGGGCTTGTAGCTGATGACGGTCTCGACCATAGAGACGGGCGCCGGGTCGAGCGCGCTCTCGACCCGCCCGATCTTGCCAACGACCAGCTCGACCTCGGGGATCGCGCGGATGGCCATGTCCTGCTTGGCCAGCACGTCGAGCGCCTCGCCGATGGAGGCATGAGGCATCGTGGCAGGCATCAGCAGGAACGAGCCTTCGTCGAGCGGCGGCATGAACTCCTTGCCCAGCCCGTCCCAGTGCCGCGCCAGGTGCCAGTCGATCTTCGCCCGCAGCCCGGCGCGGCTGATATGGTGTGGCGCGCCCCAGGACTTGCCTTTGAGCTCTGTGAGGCGCTTCGCGCGTGCCCACCCTTCGAGAGCGGGCCCGCGCTCCGCCACGCCAGCCCCCTCGAGCATCGACTCCACACCCTCGCGGGACGCCCCGAGGGCGGCGGCGGTCCACAGCAGGCCCTCGCCCCGCGGCTCCAGCAGGCCCGCCTCCACCAATCCATCGATCTGCTCCCGGCCGCCGAAATCAGCGCGCTCGGCCGACTCCATCGGGCCGTAGAGGACGCTCGGCCCACGCCAGGCGAAGAGCCCTAGAAGCACGATGGCGAGTGGGACGCAAAGGAACAGCGGCTTGACGGCCAGGAACAGCCGCAGCAGCGGCGCGTAGGCCAGGCGCACCAGATAGAAGAGCAGGAGCAGCCCGCCGAGCAGGGCGCCCACGAAGACCAGGTTGCGCCCGAGCCCCCGCTCCGGCCCCAGAGGCTCCCAGTGCCGGGTAAGGATGACGCCGACGACGGCCACGGCGACCAGGCTCGCGACGACCGGCCCGACCCGGCGCAGCCAGCGGACGCGCTCGGGGATGAACGAGGCGCCGATATGCCAGGCCCCGGCCAGGATCATCACCGCGCCTGCGACCCACCACCCCTGCCAGAGCCAGACGGCCAGCCCCGCCGCCGCCAGGCCGGCCCACGCCACGATGCGCAGCAACCGCCTGCGGATCCGCCACGTGAACAGCATGAGGGCGCCCGGCGGCACCACGGTGAGCGCCACGACGATCGATGCCACCAGCGCGAAGGTCTTGGTGAAGGCCAGCGGCCGGAACAGCCTGCCCTCCGCGCCCGTCATGACGAAGACGGGCAGGAAGCTGACCACAGTGGTCGCCACGGCCGTGAGCACGGCGCCGCCGACCTCGCTCGCGCCACGGTAGACCACCTCGAGGCCGCGCTCGCCCGGACCGGCATCCTCGAGGTGCCGCAGGATGTTCTCGCACACCACGATCGACATGTCCACGATCGTGCCGATCGCGATGGCGATGCCCGAGAGCGCCACGATGTTGGCGTCCACGCCGAACAACCGCATGAGGATGAAGCACATCAGGACGGCGAGCGGCAGCGACGTGCTGATGAGCGCCGAGCTGCGCAGGTGCATCACCGAGATGAGCACGACGATGATGGTGACCAGGATCTCCTCGCTCAGCGCCGCGCTCAGGGTGCCGAGGGTCTCGTAGATGAGGCCCGTGCGGTCGTAGAAGGGCACGACGGTGACCTGGCTGGTGGTGAGCCATCCGGGCCACTCGCCGCGGGGGTTGGCGCGGAGCCAGGCGAGCCAGGCGGCCTGATTGAGGCCGGCGCCGGCATAGGGCTCGAAGCCGTGGCGGGCAGCGAAGCGCTCGATCTCCCCGCGGGTCGCGCGAGCGTAGTCAACCACCGCCTTGGTCGGCAGGCCGGGGGCGATCTCCGCGATCTTGGCCTTGACGTTCTTGATGGCCGCGAGGGGGTTGAAGCCGTAGCGGACCACGACCACGCCGCCGACCGCCTCAGCACCCTCCTTATCGAGCGCACCCCGGCGGAGAGCCGGGCCAAGGGCCACGTGCGCCACGTCCTTGATGGTGACTGGAACGTTCTCGCGGGCCACGATCACCGTGCTCTCGAGGTCCGCAAGGCTCTTGATGAAGCCGAGACCGCGAATGACGTACTCGACCTTGTTGACCTCGATGGTCCGGGCGCCCACGTCGGCGTTCGACATCTTGACGGCGGCGAACACCTGGTCGAGGGTGACCCCGTAGGCCCGCATGGCATCGGGGTCCACGTCGATCTGGTACTCCTGGACGAAGCCGCCGACGCTGGCGACCTCGCTGACGCCGGCGGCCGACATGAGGGCGTAGCGCACCGTCCAGTCCTGCACCGTGCGCAGCTCGTGGAGGCCCCAGCCGCCGGCGGGTTCGCCTTCGGGGCCGCGCCCCTCCAGGGTGTACCAGAAGACCTGGCCCAGGGCCGTCGCGTCCGGGCCGAGCGCGGGCTGGACGCCATCGGGCAGGGTCCCCGCAGGCAGGCTGTTGAGCTTCTCGAGCACGCGGCTGCGGGACCAGTAGAACTCCGCCCGCTCCCCGAAGATGACGTAGATTGACGAGAAGCCGAACATTGAGATGCTGCGGATCGTCTTGACCCCCGGGATGCCCAGGAGCGAGACGGTGAGGGGATAGGTGATCTGATCCTCCACATCCTGAGGCGAGCGGCCCGGCCAGCGGGTGAAGACGATCTGCTGGTTCTCGCCGATATCGGGGATCGCGTCGGTCGGCACGGGCGAGCGGGGCAGGCGCCCGGTCTCCCAGTCGAACGGCGCGACCGCCACGCCCCAGACCACCGTGGCGAGCAGGATGAGCATCACCACGAGCTTATTCTCGAGGCAGAAGCGGATGGCCCGGTCGAG
>CAZDNN010000234.1:0-2863 GCA_964506385.1 uncultured Planctomycetota bacterium | reverse complement strand
TCTCGACGACCTCGCCGCAGTGGTACATGCTGGCGCCGAAATAGGGGTTGCGGACCTCCTTGTCCGCCTGGAGCCAGGTCGCCCCGCGGTTGTTGAAGGCCATGGGGCAGCGGAGGACGTGGAGAGCGCGGCCGGCGGGTAGGCCGAAGGCGCGGACGACGGCGATGAGCTCCTCGCTCAGGAGGGCGAAGGCCTCGCGCAGGCCGTGAATGTCCTCCGCCTCGGCCGCCTGGGCGAGCGCCTTACGCAGGCTCGGCAGCTCGCGCATCCAGGCCATGTGCGCCCGCTCCTTGAGCAGCATCATGTCCACGGCACTCAGCGCCCTCTTCGCCTTGGGCACCGCCTCGCGGGCGGCGTCGAGCTTGTCGTGCGCCAGCGCGTCCTGGAGGGCCAGGTAGCCGTCCACGAGGCCGGCGAGCTGCTTGAGGAACGCGGGCGGCGCGTCCAGCCCGGCCACCATGGTGGCATCGGCGGGCCTGAGGCCGAACCGGCTGCGCAGGGCGGCGACGTGCTCCTTGAGCGTCTGGAGCTCGCGCCGCGCGGCCTCTACGCTCTGGACGTCGCTGCCGACCACGCTGTCGTTCTCGAGCCGCATGGCCAGCTCCTTCCACTGGAGCGCGGCGTCGCCGATCAGGCGGCTGGCGTCCACCTTCTTGAGAGCGGCGCCCACCCCCTGGAAGGCGGCGCGGATCTGGCCGAGGTCGCCGGCCTCGATGGCGCCCTCGACCGTGGCTGCCGCCGCCTGCACCTTGCGGAGCTGGGCCTGGACGCTCGCGGGGGTCTCCAGCCTGGCCGCCGTCGGGGTCCCGCTGCCGCCCGGGGCCATCATGCTGGGCCTGGCGACGATCTGAAGGGCGCTGTCGATCTTGAACGCCCCCTGGGTCACCACGAGCTCGCCCTCCTGGAGGCCGTGGCGGACGATGTAGTAGTCGCCTGCCCGCGGGCCGAGGACGATCTCGCGGCCCTCGAAGGTCGGCCTGCCAGCGTCAGGTACCCGGACGTAGACGACGGCCCGCCTGCCCGTGACCAGCGGCGCCGAGGCGGGGACGACCAGCGGCTCGGCGGCCTCGACCTCGTCGATGGGCACGTAGCCGAGGCTCTCGGTCCGCACCAGCGGCATCTCGCACACGTCGCAGGCCCCCGCCTGGTCCTTGACCACGCCCGGATGCATCGGGCAGATCCACTTGCCCGCAAGCTCCGGCGCCATCACCCTGCCGCCTGCGGCCACCCGCGACCGCACGAGGGCGCGGACGAACATCCCGGGCTTGAGCTTGCCGTGGGCATTCGGCACATTCACCCGCACCTTCACCGACCGCGACCGCGGCGTGAGCACGGGGTCGATGAAGGCGACCTTGCCTGCGAACACCTCGCCGGGATACGCCTGGGTGGTGAACTCGATCTGCTGGCCGTAGCGGATCCACTGGAGGTCGGACTCGAAGGCATCGAGCTTCACCCACACGTGGCTGAGGTCGGCGAGGGTGTAGATCTTCGCGCCGGTCTGGACGTAGCTGCCCTCCTGGACGTGCATGCGGACGACGATGCCGCCGGCGCGGGCGTAGATAGTGATGTGGTCGGTCGCCGTGCCGCGCCGCTCGAGCTGCTCGATCTGCTCGGGCTCCAGGCCGAGCAGACGGAGCTTCTCCCGCGCCGCGTTCATGGTGGCCTTCGTGGTCTCGCGCACGAACTCCAGCTCGTTGTCCTTCATCTGCTTCGCCGCGCGGATGGCCTCGAGCAGCTCGGTCTGCGTGGCGTACAGCTCGGGGCTGTAGAGGTAGACCATGTGGTCGCCCTTGCGGACCGGGATGCCCGTGTAGTCCACGTAGAGCCGATCGATGCGCCCGCCGACCCACGCGGCGATGTAAGACAGGCGGGTCTCGTCGTAGCCCACCTTGCCGACCATCCGGACCGTGGTGGTGACGAACTTGCGCTCGACGGGGCTGACCCGGATGTCCATCAACTTCTTCGCCGCCTCGCCGGTGACGAAGGTCCGCAGGCTGTCCCCGCCGCCCGCTTCCTTGAGCGGGATGAGCTCCATGTTGCAGATCGGGCAAAGGCCGGGCTTCGGCTGCTTGATGTTCGGGTGCATCGAGCAGGTCCACCACGACGGCTTCTCCTCCTCGGGAGCGGTCTCCGTGCTGGGCGCGGTCGCCTGCTCGGCCTGGGCCGGCCCGCCCGGCCCGCGGAGGGCGTAGCCGAGCACGAAGGCCAGGACCAGGAGCCCGACGAGCAGCGCCGCTGCCACGCCGAGGCGTGCGGGCCACGGGACCTTCGACCACACTTCTCGCACCTTCTCTCGCACCTTCTCTCGCACCTTCCGCGTGTCCATCGCGCACCATCCTCGTGAGGGCGGGCGGGTCGGCGTCGCCGCCTGCCGCCCATCCGACGGCCTATGGTCTGGGGACGCCCCGGCGCTAGTTCCCCTCGCTGGTGGACAGCTTGGCGAGGGTAACGCCGGCGTCCTGGAGCTTCCTGATGTACTTCTCGGGGTTCTGCTTGAACGGGCCGTCACACCCGGGGCAGCAGAAGTAGACGCGCATGCCCTCGTAGTCCGTGTAGACGGCCTTGGTGATCTTGCCGCCCATGACGGGGCAGGTCGCCTGGTTGCCGGCCTCGACGACGGTGGGCCCCGCGGGCGCGTCGGGCGGCTTGGCCGTGACGGCCGTCGGCGGCTTGCCCCCCTCGGAGGCCGTCGGCTCGGACTCCGTACACCCCGCGAGCAACAGCACGGCGCCGAGAGCAACGGCGACGGCGTATATCACGTGTCCCCTAGTCTTCATCCTTCGACTCCTTTCCCTTCGCGTCCGGCCCGTCCCCTGTCTTGCTGGTCGGCTTCTCCGGTTGCTCTGCTTCCGTTTTCTTCGTC
>CAZDNN010000233.1:0-9371 GCA_964506385.1 uncultured Planctomycetota bacterium | reverse complement strand
CCACACCCACGTGCAGACCGCCGACGAGCGGCTGCTGGAGCAGGGAACCGCCTACATCACCGACATCGGCATGACCGGCCCCCGCCGCTCGATCCTCGGCCGCAAGGTCGAGCGGGTCATCGAGAAGTTTCGCACACAGCTCTACGTCCCGCTCGACGTGGCCAGCGGCGAGGCCGAGATGTGCGGGGCCATCATCGAGGTCGATCCCGACACGGGCCGGGCGGCCGCCATCCGACGCGTTTGCGAGAGCTGATGGACCTCCCCCGTCCGCCCCTGTGCCTGACCCGGAGCCTTTGCCGTGGCTGCTGAGACGCCCGGAGACATCCTGACGGTCTCGGAGCTGACCCACCGCATCCGGCGGTCGCTCGAAGACGAGTTCGACGTCGTCACGGTCGTCGGCGAGGTGTCGAACGTCCGCCGCCCGGCCTCCGGCCACGTCTACCTGACCCTCAAGGACGCCGACTCGCAGATCGCCGTGGTGATGTGGCGCAGCACGGCGGCGCGGCTTCGCTTCGAGCTTGAAGACGGCATGGAGGCGGTCGTGCGGGGCGCGATCACGGTCTACGAGCCCCGCGGCCAGTACCAGATCGTCGTGTCGTCGATGCAGCCGAAGGGCATCGGTGCCCTTCAACTCGCCTTCATCCAGCTTCGCGACCGGCTCGCCAAGGAGGGGCTGTTCCGCCCTGAGGCCAAGCAGCCGCTGCCGTTTCTCCCTGGCTGTATCGGCGTGGTGACGTCGGGTACGGGCGCGGCCATCCACGACATCCTGACGGTGATCGAGCGCCGCTTCCCGCCGGCGCGGATCGTCCTGCGCCCCGTGCGGGTGCAAGGCGAGGGTGCTGCTGCGGAGATCGCGGAGGCCATCGCCGACTTCAACGCGTGGGGCGAGGCCGACGTCCTCATCGTCGGCCGCGGCGGCGGGAGCCTCGAGGACCTCTGGGCTTTCAACGAGGAGGCGGTCGCGCGCGCCATCCACGCGTCCCGCATCCCCGTCATATCGGCTGTGGGGCACGAGGTGGACGTGACGATCGCCGATCTGGTCGCCGATCGCCGCGCGCTGACCCCCTCGGAGGCGGCGGAGATCGTGCTGCCCGAGCTCGGCGGCCTCGTCGAGAGCCTGGGCGGCCTGCGCGACAGGCTGGCCGTCGCGCTGCGCGGCCGCGTGGGGCTGGCGCGGGCAGAGCTCCAGCGGCTGCGGGCGAGCTACGGCTTCCGCGCCCCTCTCGAGCTCATCCGCCGCCACGAGCAGCGCCTCGACGACCTCTCCGCCGCCGCTGCGCGCGCCGTTCAGCGACGGGTCGAGTCGGCGCGCGAGCGGCTCGCCACCGCGGCGGGCCGGCTCCAGGCGCTCAGCCCGATGGCCGTCCTCCAGCGCGGCTACAGCATCACCCGCTTCCCCGGCACGGGGCCGGTCATCCGCGATGCCGGCGACGTGGCCGATGGCGACGCCATCGAGACGATCCTCCACCACGGGCGTCTCCGCAGCCGCGTCGAGTCCCGCCAGACGGAATCCACTGACGAGGCATAGGGAACCCCATCATGGGCAAGAAGCTGTCGTTCGAGGAGCAGCTCGAGAGCCTCGAGCAGATCGTCGAGGAACTCGAGGGCGGCGACCTGACGCTCGACGAGGCCCTGGAGCGGTACGAACGGGGCGTGGCCGCCCACAAGCAGTGCCTCCAGATCCTCGCAGCCGCCGAGAAGCGCATCGAGGTGCTGCTGAAGAGCGATGAGGGGGAATTCGAGACGCGTCCCATGGAGACCGGGGACAGCGACGAGGGGACGCCGTGAGCGCCGATCATCTGAGAGCCTATGCAGCGGCCCACCGGCCGATCATCGACGAGGCACTCGATGAGTACCTGCCAGCCGCCGAGGGCCCTGCGGGCCGGCTGGCGGAAGCCATGCGCTACAGCGTGTTCGCCGGCGGCAAGCGGTTCAGGCCGCTGCTCGTCCTGATGGCCTGCGAGGTCTGCGGCGGGGAGACCCGCGTGGCGCTGGCCCCCGGCTGCGCGATCGAGCTCGTCCACACCTACTCGCTCATCCACGACGATCTGCCTGCCATGGACGACGACGACTTCCGCCGCGGGCGCCCTTCCTGCCACAAGCAGTTCGACGAGGCCACGGCGATCCTGGCAGGGGATGCGCTATTGACCCTGGCCTTCGAGATCGTCGCCGCGCCAGCCTGCGCGCCCCACGGGGCGGACTACGTGGCCGAGCTGGCCCGCGGCGCCGGCACGGCGGGGATGCTCGCGGGGCAGATGGCCGACATGGCGTTCGAGGGTGCCGAGCCCACGGCCGAGGCGGTGGACTTCATTCACCGCCACAAGACCGCCGCCCTCATCGCCGCGTCGGCCCGGCTGGGCGCCATCGCCGCCGATGCTCCGAAAGGGACGGTGGACCGCCTCGGCCGCTTCGGCCAGGCCCTTGGCCTCGCCTTCCAGGTCGCCGACGACGCCCTGGACGTCGAGGCCACGAGCGAGCAGCTCGGCAAGACCGCCGGCAAGGACGCCGCGAGCGGCAAGGTCACCTACCCGGCCGTCTACGGCCTTGCGGAGGCCAAGCAGCGCGCCGCCGAGCTCGTCGAGCAGGCCGTCGCCGAGCTCGCCGCCTTCGACGCCGCTGCCGACCTCCTGCGCGCCGTTGCCCGATACGTGGTCGAACGGAAGACGTGACGCCGCCCAATTCCCGCTTGCGCCCGCGCCGAGACGCGCCTATAGTAGGGGCCGGCAAGCAACCCCTTCACAGTAGAAACCGTAGAGGCACTCCTTGAGCACGATCCTGGATACCATCGACAGCCCGGCGGACCTGCGCAAGCTGAGCGAGCGCCAGCTCGAGCAGCTCGCGCAGGATATCCGCGACGAGATCAGCCGCGTCGTGGCGCAGACCGGCGGCCACCTGGCATCGAGCCTCGGAGCCGTGGAGCTGACCATCGCGCTCCATCGCTGCTTCGACTTCGGCACCGACGCGGTCGTCTGGGACGTGGGCCACCAGTCCTACGCCCACAAGCTGCTCACCGGCCGCCGCAGCATCTTCCACTCCCTCCGCCAGCGCGGGGGGATGAGCGGCTTCCCCAACAAGCACGAGAGCCCCTACGACCTCTTTACGGCAGGCCACGCCGGCACGTCCATCTCACAGGCCATCGGGCTGGTGTGCGCCGACGAGCTGGTCGGCCGGAAGCGCAAGGTAGTGGCCGTCATCGGCGACGGGTCGCTCACCAGCGGCGTCGCCCTCGAGGCCCTCAACTACGCCGGCTCGCTGGGCAAGGACATGCTGGTCGTCCTGAACGACAACCACATGTCCATCAGCGCCACCGTGGGCGGCCTGTCGCAGCACCTGGACCACCTCCGCGCGACACGCTTCTACAACGAGGCGAAGCGAGAGGTGCGGCGCGTGGTGAGCCGGCTGCCCTACGTGGGCGACGCCGTCGAGCATGCGCTCGCGCATCTCAAGGACGGCATCAAGGCCACGGTCTCATCCGAGACGCTCTTCGACCAGCTCGGCTTCAGAGCCTTCGGGCCCATCGACGGCCACTGCATTCCCGACTTGATGGAGATCCTCGAGGCCGTCCGCGACCTGTCGGGCCCCGTCCTGCTGCACGTCGTCACAGAGAAAGGGCGCGGCCACGGCGAGGCCGAGAGCGACCCGACCCGCTACCACAGCGCGAAACCGACCGCCTGCCCCGTCGAGGAGCCGGGTGGAGAGCCCGAGCCGCCTCGCCCCAGCTACACATCGGTCTTCGCCCAGGCGCTCTGCCGCATCGGCGGAGAGAACGAGCGCGTCGTGGCCATCACAGCCGCCATGGAGGACGGCACGGGCCTCGTCGAGTTCGGCAGGCACTTCCCCGACCGCTTCTTCGACGTGGGCATCTGCGAGCAGCACGCCGTCGCCTTCGCCGGCGCCCTGGGCGCAGGCGGGCTGAAGCCCGTGCTCGCGCTCTACTCGACGTTCCTCCAGCGTGGCTACGACCAGGTCTTCCACGACCTGTGCCTTCAGGAGACGCCGGCGGTCATCTGCATGGACCGCGCCGGCATCGTCGGCCCGGATGGTGCGACCCACCAGGGCGTGTTCGACATCGCCTACCTGCGGCACCTGCCGAACCTGCTGCTCGCCGCGCCGAAGGACGGGCAGGAGCTCGAGGCCATGCTCGAAGCCGCCGTGGCCGACGACCGCATCTGGGCCATCCGCATCCCCAAGGCGCCGGTGCCCGCCGCGCCGTGCGACCTGACCCGCCCGATCGAGGTCGGGAGGGGCGAGCTGCTGCGCGACGGGACGGACGCGGCGCTCGTGGCCTACGGCGCGATGGTCGAGCGGGCGGCGCGGGCCGCCGAGCTGCTGGCGGAGCGCGGCATACAGGTTGCGGTGGCGAACGCGCGGTTCGCCAAGCCGCTGGACACAGAGCTGCTGTGCGGCCTGGCGGCCCGGGTCGGGCTGCTGGTGACCGTCGAGGATCACGCGCGTGCGGGAGGCTTCGGCTCCGCCGTGCTCGAGGCGTTGGCGGGGCAGGGCGCCATCCCGTGCCGGCTCGTCTCGATGGGGATCCCAGACCGGTTCATCGAGCACGGCGGGCGCGACGAGCTGCTCGCCGGGTTGGGCCTGAGCGCCGAGGGGATTGCCGCGCGCGTGAGCGAGGCCCTGGGCGGCGACGCGGGCAGGGAGGAGAGGGGCTGATGCGGATCATCCTGACTGGGAACGGGACGAAGCCGCAGATCGCGGCGGCGGTCTCCGAGCTGCTGCCGTGGCTCCGCGAGCGGGTAGACGTGGCGGTGGTGGACCTGGGGATGGACATGGACCTGGGGTCGGTGGGCGCCGACGTGGCCGTGATCCTGGGGGGCGACGGCGCCATCCTCTCGACGGCGCGGCGGCTCGGCGACAACCAGATCCCCGCCATCGGGGTGAACCTGGGGAAGTTCGGGTTCCTGGCCGAGGTGCTGCCGGGGGAGTTCCGCCAGCGGTTCGGCGACATCCTGGAGGGGCGGTACCGCATCTCGGCGCGGATGATGCTCCGCTGCTCGCTGCGCCGCGACGAGCGGACGGTGGCGGAGTGGCTGGCGCTCAACGACGTGGTTGCCTCGCGCGGCGCGCTCTCGCGCCTGGTGGGCCTCGGCCTGCTTGTTGACGGAACGCGCGCGACCACCTACAATGGAGACGGCGTCATCGTGGCGACGCCGACGGGCTCGACGGCGCACTCATTGTCGGCAGGCGGGCCCGTGCTGGACCCCAGGGTGGAGGCGTTGGTCGTGACGCCCATCTGCCCCCACACGCTGACGAACCGCCCGGTCGTGCTTCCCGCGGACGTCGAGATCGCGCTGTGTGCGGAACGCACGCCGGTCCGGGTGGGCCTGACGGTGGACGGTCAGGTGTACGAGGAGATCGCCCAGGGGGATCGCGTCGTCATCCGCCGGGCGCGGAAGACCTTCCAGCTCATCGACCTGGGACTGCGAACCTACTATGACACGCTCCGCGAGAAGCTCCACTGGGGCGGCAGCACCCAGTACCATAGTGGTTGAGATCGACGGCCACTACTGCAAGGGCTGTGGGCTCTGCGTCGCATACTGCGAGCGAGGCGTGCTCCGGCTCTCGGCCAAGCCGAACCTCCGGGGGGTGTATGCCGCCGGCGTGGTGCCGGGCAAGGCGTGTGTTGGCTGCCGCCGCTGCACCACCGTGTGCCCGGAGGCGGCCATCCGCCTGTACCGAGCTGACTAGCGACGCACCAGGACAGCCATGCACGACGCCCGCCGCTACGGGATCATCACCGACATCCACGCCAACCTCGCAGCCCTGCGAGCCGTCCTCGACGCCCTTGCGCGCGAGGACGTGAGCGCGTACCTGTGCATGGGCGATATCGTCGGCTACGGGCCGAGCCCCGCCGAGGCCATCGCCGAGCTCCGCAAGCTGCCCCTCCTCCAGTGCATCCAGGGCAATCACGACCGGTACACCATCGGGGAGACGCCCAGCGAGGTCCGCGCGGCCACCGCCGAGGCCATCGAGTACACCCGCCGCGTCCTCTGCGACGACGACATGGCCTTCCTGCGCGAGCTCCCCGACGAGCAGCTCTTCGACAGCCGCATCCTCCTCGCCCACGGCTCGCCTCGCGACCCCGACGAGTACATCATGTCCGCCCAAATCGCCATCACCAACTACAAGTACTTCCGCTCCGAGTACAACGGCGTGCCCGTCTGTCTCTTCGGCCACACCCACGTGCCTACGATTGTCGGCGACGGCCGCGTCGTCCGCGAGATCGAGCCAGGGAAGGCCATCCGCCTCAAGCACCTGATGCCGTATCTGATCAACCCAGGCAGCGTCGGGCAGCCGCGTGACGGCAACCCCGACGCCGCCTTCGCCGTCCTCGACCTCGACGAGGGCACCTTCACGTTCCACCGTGTCCCCTACGATATCGAGGACACCCAGCGGCGCATCCTCGAGGCCGGGCTCCAGCGCCACCTCAGCGACCGGTTGAAGCTGGGCAGGTGAGCAGAGGGAAATGGGAGAATGGAAGGGGGAGGAGTGGAAGGATGGGAGAGGAAGAGATGGCCCCGCACGGAGTCGAGGCCGCTCTGCCCGTTCGCCCAACCTTCGATCCTGCTAACGACGAGTGATCTCTGAGGAAGGACCATGCCTCAGACAGTGCTGATGGCAGGGAACGAGGCGGCCGCTGAAGGCGCCATCCAGGCGGGGTGCGATGCCTACTTCGGCTACCCCATCACGCCGCAGAATGAGTTCATCGCCTACATGGCTCGCCGGATGCCCGAGGAGGGGCGGGTGTTCGTCCAGGCGGAGAGCGAGCTGGCCGCCATCTCCATGGTCTACGGGGCGGCGGCGGCCGGGAAGCGGGCCATGACCTCGTCGTCGAGCCCTGGCGTGAGCCTGATGCAGGAGGGCATCTCCTATATCGCCGGCTCGGAGCTTCCGTGCGTGATCGTCAATGTCCAGCGCGGCGGGCCGGGCCTCGGGGGCATCGGCCCATCGCAGGGCGACTACTACCAGGCGACGCGCGGCGGCGGCCACGGCGACTACCGGACCCTCGTGCTGGCGCCCAACTGCGTCCAGGAGATGTTCGACCTCACGGCGAAGGCCTTCGAGCTGGCGGACCGCTATCGCATGTGCACTGTCGTCCTGTCCGATGCCTACATCGGCCAGATGATGGAGCCGCTCGTGCTGCCCGACGCGCCCTTCCCGCCGCCCCCGCCGAAGCCCTGGGCCGTCACCGGCTGCAAAGGCCGCGAGCACAACACGATCCGCTCGCTCATCCTCATCGAGGAGGAGCTCGAGCAGCACAACCGCCGTCTCCAGGAGACCGCCCGCCGGGCCGCGCAGGAGGAAACGCGCTGGGAGGCCATCGAGGCAGACGACGCCGACGTGGTGCTTGTCGCCTATGGCTCGCCATCGCGCATCTGCCGCGAGGCGGTGGCGAGGGGCCGCGAGCAGGGCCTCAGGCTCGGCCTCATCCGTCCCATCACGCTCTTCCCGTTCCCCGCCGTCGCGATTCGCCGAGCGGCGGAGCGGCCGGTGCAGTTCCTGGTCGTGGAGATGAGCCTCGGCCAGATGGCGGAGGACGTGCGTCTTGCCCTCGACGGGCGACGGCCTGTACACCTCATCGGCCGGCCGGCTGTCCTGCCGACAGCCAGGGAAATCCTCGAGCGTGCCGGCAGCCTCAAGGGATCGAGCAAGGCATGAAGACCCTCTACGAACGCCCCGCAACCCTCGCCGACTGCCTGACCCACTACTGCCCAGGCTGCGGGCACGGCATCGTCCATCGCCTCATCGCCGAGGTCATCGACGAGCTGGGCATTCGCGGGAAGGTGATCGGCATGGCCCCCGTCGGCGACGCCGTGCTGCTCCACAAGTACATGCGGATCGACGCCTGCGAGCCCGCGCACGGCCGTACCGCCGCCGTCGCGGCGGCCATCAAGCGCGTGCGGCCCGACTGCGTCGTATTCTCATACCAGGGCGACGGTGACCTGGCGGCCATCGGCATCGCCGAGACCCTCCACGCCGCCAACCGCGGCGACCCCATCAGCGTCTTCTTCATCAACAACGCCGTCTACGGGATGACAGGCGGCCAGATGGCCCCCACCACGCTCCTCAACCAGCGCACCAAGACCACGCCGACGGGCCGCGACGCAGCAGCCCACGGCTACCCCGTGCGCATCTGCGAGCTCCTGGCCACACTCGACGCGCCCATGTACCTCGAGCGCGTGGCCATCACCACGCCCGAGCGCATTCGCGCCGCCAGGCGCGCCGTCCGCAAGAGCTTCCTCACGCAGATCGAGCGCAACGGCTACTCGCTCGTCGAGCTGCTATGCGCCTGCCCGACCTACTGGCGCATGGCGCCCATCGAAGCCGTCAAGCACCTCGAGGGAACGATGGTCCAGGCGTTCCCACTCGGTGTCTTCCGCGATTGGGAGGAAGCCCGTGACTGAGAGAGTCATCGTAGCTGGCTTCGGAGGCCAGGGTATCCTCTTCCTCGGCAGGCTGCTGGCCCAGATCGGCATGGACAGGGGGAGCCACGTCACGTTCTTCCCCGCCTACGGCCCCGAGGTCCGGGGCGGCAGGGCCAACTGCCACGTCATCATATCCTCCGACGCGATTTTCTCGCCCCGCATCGACGTGGCCGATGCGGCGCTGGCGATGAACCAGATCTCGTGGGACTACTTTGCGGGCCGCGTGCGGCCCGACGGCCTCGCCGTCGTCAACGCGTCCATGACCGAGGTCGAGGACAATACCGGCCCCGAGCGGCTGATCCGCGTGCCTGCCACCGACCTCGCCAGCGAGCTCGGCGACGTGAGGGCGACCAACATGGTGATGCTCGGGGCCTACAACCACGCGCGACAGCTCTTCCCGCTGGATGTCCTGCTCGATGACCTGCGTGGCATGCTCGGTCGCTCTAAGGCCGCGCTTTTCGAGCTCAACCGGGCGGCCATCCAGCGGGGCATCGACTCCGCCGAGGCGCAGATCGGCTGACCCCCGAGACACCCGCGATGAACGTTCTCTACCTCGACCACGCCACCGAGCTCGGCGGCGCCGAGCACAGCCTGCTCGCGCTCCTGCGAACGCTCGACCGCGCGCGCGTTGCGCCGACCCTCGCATGCCCGGCGGGACGGCTGGCCGAGCGGGCGCAGGCGCTCGGCGTGCCCGTCATCGATCTCTCGCTCGAGAAGCTGCGCAGCCGGAACCCGCTGGCCAGCTTCGCGCGGCTGCGCCGCGGCGGCCGGCGCGTGCGCCAGCAGTTGGCCCAGGGCAGCTTCGATGTGGTGCACGCCAACACCCTTCGCGCCGCGGCCTACGCGGGGCAGGCGGCGAAGTCGGCCGGCGTCCCCTTTGTCTGGCACGTCCGCGACTATGACATACCGGTGTTCGTGCGCGCCGCGCTCATG
>CAZDNN010000232.1:0-9380 GCA_964506385.1 uncultured Planctomycetota bacterium | reverse complement strand
GCCTTCTGCTTCTCGTAGAGCCGGGACTTCGGCCACAGCTCGCACACGGCCTGCTGGCCGACGGCGGCCTGCGGGTTCTCCGCCTTGTTCGCCTTCCAGGTGCGGGTGATCTTCTCGACCTTGATGACGAACTCCTCAGCACCTTTCGCCGCGATCGTGCCGATGAGCATGCCCTTGAAGCCCTTGAGGGCATCGGGCACGCCCGGCTGCTCGGTGTCGCCGGCGAAGGCCTGGCTCGCGCCAGGCCCCAGGAGGCCGACGGCATCGCCGAACTGGAAGGCGACGGCACCCGCCACCACCATCACGGTCACCACCACTCGCCTCGCTCCGTCCATCGCTGCGTCTCCTTTCCCGCCGTCGGGGCCCTCGACGGTCGTGACGAATTCTGTGCCCTTCACCTCCAGGGAGCCCAAGGGCGTCAGGAGCGTGAAGCGCCCGCGCTCGGGCGTGACCTTCGACACCGCCCTCCCGCGCCGCAGCTCGACCGCCTCGGCACCCGGCTCGCCGCGGACGACGACCGTGGCATCGGGGGCAAGCGCTACGTCGCAGTAGCCGCCGAGGCTCAGCCGCGCGCCGCCCTCTCTGGCGACGAGCGTGTCGCCCCGGCGCAGCGACCAGGCGCCGCCCGCGGCCTTGCCGCCGCGGACGAGCTCATACGCCCCGCTAGCCTGGAGCGCGGGATAGCCGGGCCTCGTCAGCAGCCACCCGGCCAGCACAGCCAGCACCGCCGCGGCCGCGGCCACGCGCCACACCCGTCGTCTCCGCGGAAGCGGGCGCTGGCCGAGCGCCTTCTCCCGCAGGGCCGCCTTCGCCAGCAGCCGCTCGCGCGAGACCGCCAGGCCGGGTGGCGCCAGGCGCTCGCGGAGCGCCGCGTCGAAGCCGAGCAGCGCCGCGGCTTCCCGGCCGGCTCCCTGGGCGTCGAACGCGTCGGCCAGCGCGCGGCCCTCGGCGGCCGACAGCTCGTCGCCGTCGATGGCCCGGCTCAGCAGCAGGCGCCAGTCGCCGCTCACGTCGCGCCTCCCTTGCTCAGCAGGGCCTCGACGCAGCGCCGCAGGGCCTGGCGGATGCGGAAGAGCCGCACCCGCACCGTGGTGGCCTTCTCGCGAAGCCGCTCGGCCATCTGGGTGACCCGCAGTCCCCGCTCGTAGCGGTCGGCCACGAGCGCGCGGTCGGCGTCGGGCAGCTTGCCCAGGCAGTGGTCGAGGGCCGCGCGGACCTCGGCCCGCGCGGCGCGGGTCAGCGCGTCGTCGGCCTCGTCGGCCACGTGCCGCAGCCGGTCCGCCACGTCCTGCGGCATCCGCCGCTGCTCCCGCCACCAGGCGTACACCATGTTCCGCGCCGTCGCCCGCAGCCACGCTCCAGGGTCGCCCTCGAACTCCTTCCCTGCTGCCAGGCGGTCGAAGGCCGCGAGGAAGGCCCGGTGGGCGATGTCCTCCGCCTCGGCGGCGCCGCCGGTCAGCGCGCCCACGTAAGCCCACAGGCCGTCGTAGTGGCGGTCAACCAACTCCTGGAATTGCGCTCGCAGTCGTGAGATCGCAGACTCCTCTCCGGCCGGGCGTGAGGCTCTGTATGGTACTGTCCGCGAGCGGCAGAACGTTTCAGGGGAAGTCGTCTGTCGCGTCCCATTCAACCAGGGAGGCTGAGTCCGTGCAATGGCTGCTCGCCCGCTTGCACCGGGCGGCGGAATCTGGCAAGTTGGCGCGAGTGAGGAGGCGCGGCATGGACTGGGTGGTTGCGCGTCAACTGGTTCGACTACGCCATCCTGACCCGCCCGGTGTGGCGGCGCCTGGTCCCCCCATGGTCGGCAGAGGATGAGGAGGCACAGCATGTCCCGAGTTTCCAATGCCTTGTGGCTCGCTGCGGCCGGCCTGCTTGCCGCCGGGTGCAGCCTTCCCGTCGGGACGGCCAGGCACTGGCTGGCCGTCGGCGGCAGCGCAAGGGCGACGATCGTCGTCGGCGCGGCCCCGACCCGCGCCGAGCAGACCGCTGCCAGCGAGCTCGCCGCCTACCTGGCTCGGATCACCGGCGCGACGTTCGCCGTCGTGCAGGAAGACCAGGTGCCCGAACGCGGGATACGCATCTTCGTCGGCCACACCGCGTTCGCCAGGGAGCGGGTCACCGACCCTGCGAAGCTCGGCGCCGAGGAGTGGCTCATGCACAGCGTGGACGACGATCTCGTGCTCACGGGCGGCCGGCCGCGGGGCACGCTCTATGCCGTCTATCGCTTCCTCGAGGACGTCGTCGGCGTGCACTGGTGGAACCCGTGGGAGGAGCACGTGCCGCGGGCGCGCACGCTCACCGTGCCGCTGCTCGCCCGCCGGGGCAAGCCGGTGCTCCGCTACCGCGACATCTACATGCTCTACGGGGGCGACCGCGGCCGCTGCGCCGCTCGCAACCGCCTGAACCGCGACGGCGACGCCGGCATAGCGGCGGAGTATGGCGGCGAGATGGACTACGGGCCGCCCTACCACGTCCACACCTTCTACCTGTACGTCCCGCCCAAGGCCCACTTCGAGCAGCACCCCGAGTGGTTCTCGCTCATCGGCGGCAAGCGCGACGCGACCAGGAAGCAGCTCTGCCTCACGAACCCCGAGCTGCGGAAGTTCATGGTCGGGCGCCTCCGGGCCTATATCGAGCAGGCCCGCGCCCAGGCGCAGAAGCAGGGGACACCGCCGCCCACCGTCTTCGACATCTCGCAGAACGACTGGGGCGGGATGTGCCAGTGCCCGAAGTGCCAGGCCATCGCCAGGGCCGAGGGATCCGAGGCAGGGCCGCTCCTCGACTTCGTCAACCACATGGCCGACGCGATCAAGGATGACTACCCCGACGTCTTCATCGACACCCTCGCCTACCAGATGACCCAGCAGGCGCCCAAGACCCTCCACGCGCGGGACAACGTGATCGTCCGCCTGTGCGACACGGCCAGCAACTTCACCAAGCCCATCACCCACGCCGAGAACGCGGCCTTCCGCGACCACCTGCTCGCCTGGTCGGCGAAGTGCAACAACCTCCGCATCTGGGACTACGCGGTGACCTACGCCCCCTACTATGGCCTGCCGCTGCCCACCGTCCACACCTACCCTGTCGACTATCAGTTTT
Organism: uncultured Planctomycetota bacterium; assembly: GCA_964506385.1. Lineage (GTDB taxonomy): Bacteria > Planctomycetota > PUPC01 > DSUN01 > DSUN01 > CAZDNN01. The sequence continues at coordinate 6,281 of CAZDNN010000232.1, read as the reverse complement.
ACCACCAGCACCACGTCGAGGGCGTGTTCACCGAGCACGAGTATCCCGTCCTCGCGGACATGCGGGACCTCAAGGTGTGGATGATGATGAAGCTGCTGGAGGACCCCTATCGCGACTACGATGAGCTGCTGGCCACGTTCACCGACGGCTTCTACGGCTCGGCCGGCTGGCTCGTCCGCCGGTACCTCGCGCGGCTCGAGGCCGCGTCGGCACGCAAGAGCAGCCACCTGAGCATGGGCGCCTCGCCGCGGCAGTATCGCTATCTCGACCTGGCGTTCGTCCGCGAGGCGCAGGCCATCTTCGACCAGGCCGAGCGCGCCGTCGGCGGCGACCCCACGCTGCTCCGACGGGTCCGGCACGCCCGCCTGCCGCTCGACCGCGCGACCATCGTGCTATACAAGCGGATGGCGAGAGAATGGAGGGGGGATGGCGGGAATCTGGAGGCCATGCCCATCGACCGCAAGGCCGTTGCCGAGCGGGCGCGCGCGACCTGGCACGAGCAGATCGCCCTGCGTATCCCCAAGGCGCGCCAGGCCGCCGAGCGGGCGAAGGCCGACGCCGAGATCGACTTCCTCCTCGCCCGCCCCGCGTGGGTGCCCCCGCCTGCGAAGTTCCGCGACGTGCCGGCCGACCGCCTCTTCGACTTCACCGCCGACGAAAGCCGCAACTGGAAGGACATCGTGAAGCGCGTGCCCGACCCCGAGGCCGAGTCGGGCATCACCAACCGCCTGGAGCTCGACGCCGACCTCTTCCGCGACCCCAAGGCCGACCGCGGCCGCTCCTACAAGCTCCCCATGCCCTGGGGCCTCTATAACGTCGCGGCCAAGGACTTCGCCCGCAAGGGCGTCATCAAGCCCGAGGACGTGCCTGGCCCCGGCTATCATTGGTACAAGATGGGCACGTTCCAGGTCCGTCCCACCGACTACCTCTACTTCTTCTGGAGCTGGATCATCCAGGTGGACGTGGACAGCGCGGCGGACCCCGCCCATCCCGACCAGCGTTTCGACGTCTGGGCCCGCATCAAGTTCGAGGGCCCCGGCTTCCCCCACGGGAAGCCGGGGGACAGGAACGCCATCTGCGTGGAGCGGGTGGTGCTGGTGAAGGCAGAGGAGGAGCGCGCCGAGGCCCGTGCGATCGTGGAGGACGCGAGCGATCGCTATCTGCCAGTCCCCGACGGCTTCGGCATCGGCGAGTGGGGGATGATGCAGGCCTTCGGATTGGGCGTGGCCGACGACGAGACGTCCCAGGAGCTCCAGACGGACTTTTGCCGCGGGCTGCTAGTCCTCGAGCGGCTCGAAAATGTCCTTCGGCGCCCCGCAGTCCGGGCAGACCCAGTCGTCGGGCAGGGCCTCGAAGGCGGTCCCCGGCGCGACGTCATTGTCGGGATCGCCCTCGGCGGGGTCGTAGATATAGCTGCACGCCATGCACTGGTACTTCTGCAACGCTCTCTCCTCTCCGGCGCCAGGCGCCATGGGGGGAACGGGCCGGCAGGTCACTCGACCTGCTTGAGGGTCTCGAGGAAGTCGTCAGCTCCCGTCTTCTCGTTGATCCGCAGGCGCTTGAGCTCGGTGCCCTTCGAGTCGAAGAAGATGTAGGCCGGCGCGGTCCGCACGCCGAATCGGTCGTCGAGATCGGTGTGCTTGTCGAAGTCGATCTTCAGGGCCTCAAAGCGCCCGAGCTCGGCGACGACCCGCGGGTCGGCCAGGGTCGTGCGGTCCATGTGCTTGCACACCGCGCACCAGGTCGCCCAGAAATCGAGCACCACCGGCTTGCCCGAGGCGATGGCTTCGTCCACCAGCTTCGCGTCGGCCCACACGAAGGGGCCCTCACGGGTGCCCGGCGGTGGCGAGCCGGTGGCCGCCTTCTCCCCGGGCCCGGCGGCCGACGGGCCGGTGGACAGGTTCACGCCCAGGCGCGCCAGGATCGGCGGCGAGGCGGCAACGAGGAACACCACCGCGGCGAACACCGCGACGAGGCCGGCGAACCGCTTGAGCCGCGCGCCGAAGCCCGCGTCCGCGGCCAGCGCGTCCAGCCCGCCCAGGAACACGGCACCCCCCAGCAGCACCAGCGCCGTGGCCAGGTAGTAGAGCGAGGCGCCGATGTACGGCGCCACGAAGTAGGCCGCCGCCCAGAGCATGACGAAGCCCAGGAGCTTCTTGATCCACACCATCCAGCCGCCGGCCTTCGGCAGCGCCGCGGTCGAGACGCCGGCGACGATGAGGATCAGCCCCATCCCCCAGGCCATCGAGAACAGCATCCAGAAGCCCAGCCACATGTCGCCCGTCTTGGCGATGTACGTCAGCATCCCCGCCAGGGGCGCGGTGGCGCAGGGCCCGACGATCACGCCGCTCACGATGCCGAGCACGAAGATCCCCGGAATGCCCGAGACCTTGCTGGCCACCTTGTCCGTCAGCCCGCTGCCCGCCCCAGGCGCCTGGAGGGTGATCACGTCGAACATGCTCAGCGCCAGCGCCACGAACAGCGCGCTGATGGGCACGCGGAACCACGCCGACTGGATCAACGCCTGCGCCTTCGCCCCCACCGCCGCGACGATCAGCCCCGCCACCGCATACGTGATGGCGATGCCCAGCACGTAGACCAGCGTCCGCCCGACTTTCTGGAGCTTCGTCCGCTCGCCCCGGCCCGCCACGATGGCAATCGTCACGGGGATCATCGGGTAGACGCACGGCGTGAAGCTCACCGCCACCCCAGCGCCGAAGGCGCTGAGGAGCCGCAGGATGAGGCCCCACAGCCCGGTCGTCGCCGCGGCATCGGAGCCGGCAGGGGCGACCGCGCTCTTCCCCGACACGGCCAGCTCGTGGGCTATCGGCTCGGTCATCGGGCGGAAGCACATGACGTCCGTGCAGCCCTGGTAGCCGACCTTGCCCTTGATGACGATGGCACTGCCCGGCTCGCCGGTCGCCTCGAAGCGCACCACGACGTCCGCCGAGCCCACGTAGGCCTCCGTCGTCGCACCTTCGACGACCGACGTGAGGTCGGGGAAGTCCTTGCCCTTGGGCTTGACGACCTCGAGCGCCTTCGCGCCCTTCAGCTCGTCCCAGCTCAGCTCGATCTGGTCCTTGTAGAGGTGTACGCCCTCGGCGAGGGTGAAGCTGACGGTGAGGTCGAACGTCTCGCCCGACGCGACGGTCTCGGGCACCGTCGAGGTCACGGCGAAGGGCTCATCCTCGCCCGTCGCCCCAGGCGCCCCACCGCCCAGCAGCGCGAGTGCCGTCATCAGCGCTGCGGCCACCGCCGTGCGCCTTCTCGGGTTCTCCACCGCATTCTCCGATCGTCGTCTCGTCGGGTCCATCGCCGTCGCGCTGGCCGCCCCTCGGTCACCCTTCTCTCTTGGGCTGGCGGCGCGGGCGGTGCATGAGCTCCCACTGGCGGCCGTCTGCCTCGATCAGCTCGTCGGCCTCTTTCGGGCCCCAGGAGCCTGCGGCGTAGGTCGGCAGCTCCCCGGCGGGGTGCTCCGCGCAGCCGTCGAGGATCGGCTGGAGAAAAGCCCACGCCGCCTCGACCTCGTCGCTGCGTGTGAACAGTGCGGCATCGCCGAGCGCGGCATCGAGGAGCAGCCGCTCGTAGGCCTCGGGCGGCCCGGTGCCGAAGGAGGCGGCGTAGCCGAAGTCCATCTCGAACGGCTGGATCCGCGCACCCTGCCCCGGGACCTTGACCTGGAACTGGAGCATGATGCCCTCGTTGGGCTGGATCCGCAGGGCGAGGACGTTGGGCGCCATGGGGCCGAAGGGCGGTGCGTTGAAGAGCACCTGGGGCACGGGCTTGAAGTGGATGCCGATTTCGGTGACCTTCGCGGGCATCGCTTTGCCCGTGCGCAGGTAGAAGGGCACGCCTGCCCAGCGCCAGTTGTCGATGAAGGTCTTGATGGCGACGTAGGTCTCGGTCGTCGAGTCCGGCGCGACGCCCTCCTCGGCGCAGTAGCCGGCCAGCGTCTTCCCGCCGGCCTCGCCGGCGGCATACTGCGCCCGCACTACGGCTTCGGACACGCAGGGAACGGGCATGTGTCGCAGGGCCTTGAGCACCTTGACCTTCTCGTCGCGCACGGCCTCCCCGTCCAGCGAGTTCGGCGCCTCCATCCCCACCAGGCACAACAGGTGCATCATGTGGCTCTGCACCATGTCCCGCAGGGCGCCCGCGTGGTCGTAGTAGCTGCCGCGCCCCTCGACGCCGACCGTCTCGGCGACCGTGATCTGCACGTGATCGACGTGCTTCTGGTTCCAGACCGGCTCGAAGATGGTGTTGGCGAACCGCAGGACCAGGATGTTCTGCACCGTCTCCTTGCCGAGGTAGTGGTCGATGCGGTAGACCTGGTGCTCGGCGAAGTGGCTGCTGATGCTCGCGTTCAGCTCGCGCGCCGACGCGAAGTCGTGGCCGAAGGGCTTCTCGACGATCAGGCGCGACCAGCCCTTGCTCTCGTCGGCGAGGCCGGCGCCGTCGAGGTGCTCGGCGATGGTCTCGAACACGGTCGGCGGCGTGGCGAGGTAAAAGAGGGCGTTGCGGAGCCCGCCCTCGGCCTCGGCCAGCGTGTCGAGGCGCTCGCGGAGTGCGTCGAAGCTCGCGCGGTCCTGGTAGTTGCCCTGGGCGTAGTGGAGGCGGCTCGCAAAGGCATCCCAGTCATCGCCGAGGCGGAGGCGGGCGTGGGCGGCGACGCCCTCGTGCAGCTCCTCGCGAAACGCCGCGTCGCTCTTCGGCCGACGCGCGAAGCCCACGACGCGGAACCCCTTCGGCAGCAGGCCCTCGCGGAACAGGCTGTAGACGGCCGGCACGAGCTTGCGCCTCGTCAGATCGCCCGACGCGCCGAAGATCACGAGGGTGAAAGGCTCCGGCCCGCTGGGTCGGCCTGCCGCGTTGGCTGAGTCGTGCTTTCCCATTGCCGTGTCCCTGGGCTCGGGGGCCAGTTGACGGTGAGGCGAGCGACGCGGGCCCGTTGCGTCCCCACTCCCCATGGTAAGGAAGCCCCGTTTCGGGTCAAGCCCTGTCGCCGGAATGGCGCATTCGCGGTGCGACCCGCGCCTGGGACTGGGCCAGCCGTTGATGACGGCGAAACCGTTGACTTCCGCGGCCGGCAGGTGTACCTTGTGGCTGTGGCAGGGGAGCGGTGGCGGAGCATGGTGGCCCCCGACCTGAGGCCGCCGCATTCTGGTGGGGCACACGTCCGTGGCCGAGTCTCGTCGCGACAAGGTGGTGCGGGCCGCGCGGAAGGCGATGGTGGCGGAGGGCTACCGCGCGTATGCGACGCTGGTGGCCGAGCACGAGCGGCTGCGGCGACGGCGCTGGGGGCTGAAGCCCGACGCGCTATGGGAGCCGTCGCCTGCGGCCTGGGGCACGCTCCGCTTCCTCGCCGATGTCCACGACCCGGACCGCCGCGCCGCACGGGTGCTGCGGGGAACGCTCGAGGGCCTGGGAGGAGAGGTCCCGCCGGGTTCTTCCCAATCGGCAATTGGCAATCGGAAATCGGCAATCCCCCACGTTCCCTGGAAGCCGTGGCGAAAGGCTCTCCGCGCGGGGATCGAGCTGGTGGCCGACGTGCTGGTCCTCCACGGCGCGGAGCTGCCGTGGGGCCACGGCAAGCCGCGGGTGCCGCGCAAGCGCGACGACTTCGACGCCGCCTGCCGCTTCCTCCGCGACCTGTCGCTCGACGACGACGGCCCGCCGCTGGCCGAGATCCTCGACGCCATCGAGGTCCCGCCGCTCCCCGAGGCCGAGCCGCCCTCCGACCATCGGGTGATCTTCTACCGCGGCCGCCAGACCCTCTCCATCGACGGCGTGTGCATGTCGCTGCCGGTGGGCCGCGAGCTGGCCTTCCTCACCCTGCTGTGGGAACGCCGGCGGCGTGGCGAGGTGACGCCGGGTGTCGAGCACGACGTGAACTGGAAGACGGCCGTGAACCAGCTTCGCAGCCGCATCCGCCGCGCGACGGGTCACAATCTGCTGGGGGCCGTCGTGCTGTCCGCGCGGGGGCCGGTGGGCGGCTACCGGCTGGCGCCGTGGGTCTGCGTCCGCCGGGATTGAGAAGGTGTAAGACGAAAGTAGGGTATATCTCGAAAAAAACTTGTGCCGCCTCTCTGCCTTCGAACCCCTTCCCGCACAAGTAGTTCCGTTCCTGGCGCCCGCCACAAGTCCGGCGAAGCCGGTGACTTGCCGGGGAACTCTGACCTATGGGGGTGGAGAAGAAGAGTCGTCTGCCGGCCTTGGAGGACTCGGCTTCTCGTACGAGCGACGCTCGGAGGCGACGAAGGACCCAGTTGGCTGACCCCCTC
>CAZDNN010000231.1:0-9448 GCA_964506385.1 uncultured Planctomycetota bacterium | reverse complement strand
GATGTGATGGGGCTGGAGAAACAGACCCTCGTGCCAGTGCACTTGCCCGAGCTTGGCCATTAGTGCCTTCCTGTCGAAGTGCCGTTCCCTGCGGCCATCGAGCCCCCGGTGTCGAGCCCCTCCGCGGCCAACGCGGCCCGAATCGCCCTCGCCACTCGGACCTCGAACCTCGCCACTCTCGGCCGGTCAGCGGCGCAGGCCGCGCATCAGCGACTCGACGAACTCCGCAACCTGCTGGCGGATGTCCTGCTCGATCGACGCTTCGTTCACCTCGGTGGCCATCTCGGCGTAGCGCCGCCAGCACTTCACCTCCTTGGCCACGAAGAACCCGCCGCCCTCCATGCTCACCAGCGTCTCGATCTCCGACGGCGAGAAGCGCGCCACGTAGCGCGTGGCGAACTGCCCGGCCATGCCGCAGGCCGACACCAGCGCCGCCACGAGCTGCCGCAGCCGCCGGATGTCGTGTACCACCTGGCCCCGCGGCGTCCCTTGATCGCCGCTGGCAAACTGGGAGAACGTGCCCCGCAGCGGCGTCGTGCTGCGGAACGTGCTTTTCGGCGCCAGGCGCTGCCAGGCACGCCACACCAGTTGGTCGAGACTCGCCGCGAAGTCGGCGACCAGCGCCGCCAGCTCCAGCACGCGGTCCGGGTCGAGCGTCGCGTCGCTGCCCACCTGGAGGGTCTCCCGCAGGCGCTTCACCCCCTCCTCCGGCCAGCCGCCCTCGCTGCGCGGCGCGAGGCCCGCCTCGCGCAGACGCTCGGTCACGGCCTGGCGCTCGGAGTCGCTCAGTGACGGCGCCAGCGCCGTCAGGCGCGTGACCAGGAAGCTGGCATCCTGGAGCTCCCGCTCGTCGAACTCCGAGCGGGCGACCACCTCCTCCTCTGCCCGGCTGGCCACGACGCTGGGGTCCCACGTAGGGAACCGTGTGAGCAGGTCAGTGAGGAAGGCCTGCCGCTGGTCGGGCACCACCTGGTCCAGTGCGCGGCCGATCTCCTCACTGAGATAGCCACGCCGCGTCTCCGTGCTCTCGTCCGCGAAGTCGATCTGGATCAGCCGCAACCGGTTGGCGGTAGCAGCCACGTGCTTCGAGAGATCGCTCACGTGCTTGGCCAAGGCCCCCGTCCTTTCCTGACCGGTCGTGCTGCGGCAGCCAGGGTACCTTACCTGCCTCCGGCCCCTGCGCCCTATAGTATAGAGGCACGGGCCGCGCGTCGCAAGACGTGAATCGAAGTCATCAGATCCGAGATGAACGGATGCTCCGCACTGGGGCAACGGCCCCCGCGGCCGCCGCGGCCCGCCCGCCCGACGGCCCCTCACCGAATGGCCGCCAGGTAGCCCTGCTGGCGCACGAGGCGCTTGAGCTTGGCGACTGTGGCCTCGATGGGCACGCTGAAGGCAAGGCGGAACCCCACGTCGGACAGGCCATCGCGCATCATGTCCAGCGCCACAGGGTAGGCCTGCCCGAAGGGCCTTTGCCGGCCATCCCACAGCTCGGGCGGCGACAGCGCCGAGCCGCCGATCACTGCGAGCTGCTTGCCGTGCTGGTCGATGACCGCGCGGACGGCATCGGCGCTCAGTTTCTGAGGCGCCAGCGCCGTCTCCACAGCGGCGGGGGCCTCGAAGACGAATTCAGCCACGTTGCCCACCACGTCGCGCAGCCCACTGCCCTCCCCCACGGGGGCAAACCACAGGTGCCCGTCGTCCCCGCCGCTGACCAGCGCGGCCTCCCCCTCGCTGCGGACCCGCACATCCACAGGGAGGAAGATGCCAGCGTCGGGCCAGTCGAGGTGGCGCCGATCCGCGTGCAGAGCGACGACGTGCTGCTGCTGGCGCTTCCAGGTCGCATCTCGCAGGTTCGCCGGCTGCCCCTTCACCCGTGCCGCTGCGGCGCGCCACTCCGCTGCCGTCGGCAGCCGACAGCCCAACAGACGAGCGACGAACAACGCCGCGTCTGGCGACACGTACTGGATCGGGTGCTCGCGGCTCGGCCTGCCAGGGTCCAGGCCGGCCGGGTAGGGCCTGTCGATGCCCGGGCGCCTGAACAGCCACTCCCGGCTCGGCTGAATCGCCTTGCCGCGCCGTGTCAGCTCCCAGACTCGCGGGCCTCGCCGAGTGTCGTCCATCACGTCGTAGGCCTTGAGCAGCCGCATCACTTCACGCCACTGGTTGGCCGACGCCACAACATCCATGAACAGCCCGAGCGACACCTCGGTGGTGCCGATGTAGGTCGGCTTACCTTGCCCGCCAGAGGCGTCAACGAGAACAAAGTGGATGGTGTGCCCCTGGGGCCACGTGTAGGAGACCGAGCCTCCCGCGGTGGCCCGAGGCCTCCAGCCGCCGCCGTGGGGATAGAGGCTCGGCCCGACGCTGGCAAGCTTGGCGCCCCCAGCGGCTCCCCCCCGCCTCAGGATCGCAGAGGCCTCGTCAAGGAGCCTGCGTACCTCGGGCCGCTGCCCCACCTCCGGCAGAGCGGTCACGCGGCGCCGGAACGCCGCCATGAGCTCACCCGCCTGCTCCTTCTTCGCGGTGTCGGGCAGAGCGAGGAGCTCGCGCCGCAACTCCCGCAGGTACAGGCGCAGGAGCGTCGCGGGGCGGAGTTGCTTGGCGTCCACCTGGAGGCTGCCCATGTACTCGATGGCCTTGCTGAGCCTGGCTTCGTCGGCCTCCGTTGGCTCCCCCTGGGGCACGAGGCGGCTGAAGCAGCCCTCCCAACGCCGCGTCCCCTCCGCGGCCAGGGCGGGTGCCGCCCAACGCACAGCCTCTGGATGCGCGGCGCCCAGCCTCCGCGCATGGCTGGCCACGGCGGAGCGGAGCGCGGCCTCGACAGCCAGCTCGTCGAGCGTGGCAGGCCAGTCCGGGACCTTGCCGAGGCGCCGCCAGAGCATGAACGGCACCTGGGGCGCCTCCTTGCCCGTCAGCGCCCGCGCGCGCGCCACCAGTTGATCGCGGGTCTTCAGCCCTTCGATGGCCAACACCGGCGCCATGCGGGCGTCGAGGCCGGGCACCGCCTCCTCCAGTGCAGGAGCCAGCTTACGGAGCTTCTGCCAGTCGGCGTAGAGCTGCCGCAGCGTTCCCGGCTGCCCCGTCGGCTGGTCGTCGGGGAGGTAGCCCGCGTCCAGAAGAACTGGCAACTCCTGCGCCTTGGCCACGCCCGCCACGAGGCTGGAGCGCAGGACGGCGTAGTCCTGGGTCACCGTCTGCCAGGCATCGCTGGCCTTGAACGCGGCTAGGGTAACCGATGGGAATCCATCGCTTCCCCACGTGATCTTCGACACGGCGGCCGCCAGGGCCCGCTCGCGATGCTGAGCCAGCACGCGGGTCAGCGCCGCCCGGACCGGCTCGGCGAGCTGCTTGGCTGCATCCGCGGGCAGCCCTTTCGGCAGCTCCCTGACGTCGTCGATGGCCCGCAGCAGGCCCTGAAGGGCGTCCAGGCGCTTCCGGACCGTGGCCAGCAGCCTGCCATCGGCCTGGAGCAGGACGACGGGGTACGTGCTCAACACCTGGTCGCGGCGTTTGGCCCACTCGGCGTTGACAGTGGGTGACTCGCAGATGGCGGCGATCGTCTTGATCTTGGCGATGATCTCCTCCGCCGTGGCCGTGCGGAACTTGGGTGCCTCGCGGAGCCACGCCTCGAGCGTCTCGCGAGTCAGCGTGCCATCAAAGCCCGAGTGGACCTGGCTGAGGCGCGCGAACTTGGCACGATCGATATTGACCGCCCACTCGCCCTGGATGAAGCTCACCAGGCGGTCGGCGATGGCCTTGGTCTCCATGAGCGCCTGGTGCACCGCCTCGTTGCCACGGGGCCTCGCTTTCTCCAGTTGGGCGTCCACGAAAGCGCCGAACTGGCTGAGGACCCTGTCGCCCGCGCCCTCGATGACGGCTTCGGCCTGCCGGAGCTCCTGGAGCAGCCGCTCGTTGCGCTGGGCGAGCAGCAGGTCGAGTCGGCGGGCCGTCTCCTTGTCAATGACGTCCTGGAGGGCTTTGCGGCGTGCGCCGTCTCGGATGAGGCGCAGGTCGGTGGCGAGTCGGGCGCGGATCTCCCCGTCCTGAGCGAGCTCGGCGTCGCTGGCCGGCCACTGTGGGTCTTCGAGGGTGCCGAGCCGGCGCCATGCGGCGAAGGCGACCTCGCGGGGGCGGGCGCGCAGTGCCTGGGCGGCCAGGGCCCGGCGGTCCGCCAGGGTGCCGACCGTGCGCAGCGCGGCCACCCGCTGCGCGATGGGCTCGACCGCCTTGCGAAGGTCCGTGGCCTTCAGGACGGGCTTCCCAAGCCAGGCGTCCGCGAACCGGCCGAGGGGCTGGCCGAGCCCGGGAGGCGTCTGGTCCAGGAGGTAGCACGCGTCGAGCGCATCCTCGAGGGTGCCGAGGGCGGCGATCGCCGCTGCTGCCTCGTCGCACCAGGTGCGGTGGCCCCCGCACAGCGTCTTCCAGCGGGCGGCAAACGCCGCGTCATCGACCTGCGGCACCCCGTCCTCCCATGGCACGGCATCCAGCGCCGCTTTCAGGGCGCGCTCGCGGAGCGCCGCTGCCTCGTGGGCGAACGCGTTGTACCAGCGGCGGGAGCCGTAGCTCCTGGCGCTCTGTGGCAGGCCGATGGGCAGCTCGGGGTCACTCGCCAGGCTGCTCAGCCCGCCCCGCAGGGTGTCTACCTTGCTGCGCAGGGCGCCGTAGCGTTCGAGATCGGCTTCGAGCTGCTCGGCTGTGACACCGGCGAGGAGCTGGCGCCGCCGCTGCGTCCACGTCTCGTTGATAACTGCCGAGCCCTTGAACTCGAAGCGGCCGATGCCCTCCAGCCACTCCCGGGGCTTGCCCATGAAAGCGATGATGGACCGCGTGACGTCCTCGGCCAGCGCGTCGAGAGCGGCCTTGGCCTCAGCGGTCTCCTTCTGGAGGATCGCCTTCGTCCTGTACACCCCGGGCCTCTTGAGGAGCTCCGCGACGGCAGGCCGGACCTCGCTGGCCAGCCGCTTGCCGTACTGGGCCGACAGCTCGGCGCCCTGCCCGGGCGCCCGCTTCAGCGTCCCGATGTCGGTGGCGATCTGGGTGAGCCGCTTGGCCCAGTCCTCGACCGCGCGAGGATCCTCCGCGGGCGGCAGGCGGTAGTAGTCGCGCACCTCCTCCCGCCACAGGCGGATGATGTGCTTGCTCACCCTGCCGTCGAAGCTGCGGTGCACCGTGCTGTCCTGGACGAACAGGCCGCGCTCGACGCGGGTCCGCCAGTCGCCCTTGACGAAGGCCGCGAGCCCGGCGGCCTGGGCCGCCAGCTCGCCGAGGGTCGTCCGAAGCCGGCGGAGGTCCTCCTCGCTCCCCTCCCCCGGCTCGGAGGCCGCAGCCCGGCGCCAGTAGACGCCGAGCTGGCGCAGGATGGGGTCGCCAGACTGGTCGAGCGCCTTCTGCGCGGTGCGGATCGCCTGGTGACTGGCCTCGATCGCTGGCAGCAGCTTCTCGTGGACCGCAAGCAGGCGGTCCACGGAGCTGACCACCTCGGCAGCGGGCATGGCGGGCCCGTCATCGCCGGCCGGGGGGTCGATGGCCTGGACGAACGCGTCGAGGCAGGCAGCGGGCCTGTGCCAGCCGAAGGCATGCCACCGAGCGGCGAGGTCCGATGTGGCCGCGAGACGAGCCCACTGCTGGCGACCGAGGAGCTGGCGAACGTCGTCGATGATCTTCAGCGCGGCGACGGTCCGCCGGATGCCCTGAGGGCTCTGGGCGCCGGGCGGCGGCTTGTCGCCCATCTCGCTCAGCACCGCGTTCGGCGCGTCGGCCACCTTGCGCGGGTCGAGGGCCACGCCGCCAGCATCCGCGGCCTCGAGACGGGCCACGACACGGTCGAGCGTCGGATCGCGCCGCCACCGCGCCTTGCGGTTGGCGTCGAGCGAGCCGCGGAGGGGGCCGAACCAGTTGTAGAACGCGCCGCACAGGCGTTGCCAGCGGGCGAGGTCGAAGGTCTCGACGGGTGCCGCCGACGGCCGCGTCGCGTAGCGGTAGCCCAGCCAGCCCACCACGGCGAGCACCACGACGGCCACGCCCATGGCGATCAGACGCACGATCACAGCCCTGCGGCGGGAAATGCGGGTCACCTGGCCGGCCAGCCAGTCCAGGCTGAGGTGTTCGGCCGGCGCGTCGGGATCGAGGAGTCGCTCACAGAGGTGCCGCCAGGCCTCGCCGGTACTGCCCATCCGCCGCCACTCCTGGCTCTTCGCGATGGGCCAGCTACTGAGCTCCTCGAACCTGCGGTGGACGACCAGTCGGTAGAGCAGGCGCCCCACGGCCCGCACGTCGCCCTCCTCGCCGCCTGTGCGCGGGAGCTGGCTCGTCGGCAGCGGGTCCGTCAGAACGACCCGAGTCTTCGTGATGTCGCCAGCGGCCTCGACGAGCACGTTCGAGGGCTTGATGTCGCCATGGGGGCGGTCACAGGCATCGCGCAGCTCGCGGAGGCCCTGGACGACGGCGCCGACAATCGCGGCGAGCGCCGTGGCGCTGAACCGCACGCGGCTGGCGACGAGCTGGCTCAGCGAGCGGTGGTAGTGGCGGGAGACGTAGTAGGCGCCGTTCTCGCAGCGCCCGAATTCCTCGATGGGCGCCCAGTGCTCGGCGCCGGTGGCGGCCACGCGCTGCTGGACCTGGGCGGCTTCCAGGAAGAGCTCGATCGCGGCGTCGGCCTCATCGGCCGGCAGCGAGTCGAGGGGGCGGAGCTCCTTGACGCCGTAGAGGGCCGGCTCGTCGGACGGGGCATCGGCGCGTCGTGCGGACCACAGGGCGGCCAGGCCGCTTCGGAAGATCTCGCGGTCGGTCTCGAACCCGCCAAATCGAGACATGCAGGGGGCTCCTCGTCAGGTGACGAAAGCGCTCGATAACACTTCAGCGAAGTGTGGCCCGCCGCCGCAGACAATTGGCACGCCTTCTTGCACGCTGTCTTTCTCTCAGAGGGCGAGGCAGAAAAGCCTGCTCCAGGGGGGCGCAGGCCTTGGCTTCCCCATACGGCCAGCTCGCCAGGCAAGGGCGGTGCCGGAGACCTTCTTTCTGCCTCGCCCTCACCTCTCGGACGTGTCAAGAAGCGTGCCAATCGCCTGCGGCGGCTCGCCGGCACTTCAGCCGGCTGAATAGTTGCGGCTCTCGGAGCTAGCGGCTCGCCTTCGGCTGGGGCGGCGGCAGCGGCGGGGTCAGGCAGGCCATGCCACGAGGAGAGCAGTGGAAGCGGATGCGGCGCCGGCCCCAGAAGTAGCCGCTCCAGCGCTGCTTGTCCAGCGGGAGGACGACCCGCCGGACGTCGGCCTCGCCCGGCCGGTCCTCCGCGGTGCGGGGGTAGTTGCAGAGCGCGATCAGGTAGATCGCCTTCTTCTTCCGCCAGCGGTTCCAGATCTGGTTCGTCCGCGAGAGCACCTGGTTGAATGGGGGGGACTCCCCAAAGGTCATCACGGCGGTCTCGCCCTGCCGCACGGACGTCACCCGCTGGGGATCGTCGGGCATCCAGTACTTATTGACCGAGTAGTTGTACCACACCGCGTACTCATTGCGGTTGACCGCGATGAAATTGATCTCGACGGAGGGGATGGTGCTAAGCTCGGCCTGGAAGGCCTGATGGTCAAGGGTCACATCGAGGTCGAAGCGGCCCATCCCCATGCAGCCAACTCCGCAGATCGACATCGCCAGCAACCCCAGGATCGCTCCCCTGCGCGTCGTCATGGGCCAGTTCCTTTCTTGCTTGCTCGCGACCCCGCCGGCTCGGGTGCTCCCCCCGCCGACGAGATCAGCCGTCCTCTCCGCCGGCCAGCCCGGTCAGGTGGCGCCGGATGACGGCGTGGATTTCGCGGTTGAAGCGCCAGTCGATGACAATGAGGCTGCGGGTGCGGACCAGCAGGCTGTCGAGGTCGTCGATGGCGCGGTCGAACGCGCGGTGGATGGCGCCTGGGTTCGCGTCGCCGTAGTCACGGCACGCGCTGTCGGGCCCCATGCCGGGGAGCATTCGGATCAGCAGGCCGAGGGTGTCCCACCACAGCTCGGCCGGCACGATGTCGAACACCTCTTCCGGGCTCACCTCCTCATGGGTCAGACGGTGCGGACCGAGGCTGCGGACCCAGCGGCTGTCGCTGTCGAACACCGCGCGGATGCGCTCGCCCAGCCCCAGTGAGCCATCGTAGCCCATCGCCACCTGGCGGGCGAGGCTCTGGACCTCGTCGAGCGCCTTCGGGAGGGTGGTCTCCTGGTCCACCAGCAGGGTGCGGACGGCGAGTACTCCGAGGCTGTAGAGATCGCACGGGCTCGAGAGCAGGGGTATGACCTCGAAGGGCGTGTCGTGGAGGGGCACCCCCTCGGCGGCGCGAAGGGCGTTGGCCACGTCGTCGCCGAGCTCCTGCCCGACGGTGCGGAAGCGCCACTCGCCCTCGGCCAGCGCGGCGTCGGGCTCGAGGTAGGCGTAGAGGTCGATGCGGCCGCGGCCCGGGTTGAGCCGCAGCCAGATGAGGTCCATGTGGGCCGCCTCGATCCGCTCCTGCGTGACGAAGGTGCCCTCGAGGATGATGCGCTTGCGGGCGTCGGGCAGCACCTGGCGGATCCGGACGGTGCCGCGCCCGCGGACGGCTGCCCCGGCGGGGGCGGGCCGGTAGACGGAGATGCCGACGCCGCCGGCCCGCAGGTAGTACTGGACGTCGCTGGCGACGATGGGGAGGGCGATGGCGTCGCCGGGATCGACGAGCACCGCGCGGGCCGTCCACAGGAACGGGAGGCCGCGGCCGGGCTCGCCCAGGCGGATCTGGAAGCTGTCGGCCGTCAGGTTCAGCAGTGGCCGCTGATGGTGCTTGACCATCGCGCGGACCGCGGCCACTGCGTCCGCGAGCAGGTGGAGCTTGAGGTGGAAGGCCTCCACCATCCTGCCCCACCGCCCGTGCTCGCCCAGGAACAGGCGGCCGGCGACCGGCTGGCCCGACGCCACGTCGCGCAACTCCTCGTACTGGGAGCCGAGCGCCAGCGGCGTGCGGCCGTGGAGCACGCCATCCCACCCCCCGCCGCTGAGCAGATCGACGAATGCCTCGTAGCCGATCGGGCTGAGGGCGCGGGCCAGCAGCAGGCCGCCCCCTGGGTTCAGCGGCACGTAGTCGCCGTGCTCGCGCAGCATCTCGGCCATCGAGCGGGTGTGGTCGTTGGTCGGCGCGTCGGGCGTGGTCGGGACGAAGGTCGTCCCCTCGCCGAGCGCCGGCAGATAGAGGTAGCGGTGGAGACTGGTGCTGTAGGGCGGCAGGCCCTTGGAGGCCAACAGGGCGTCGTCGGTGCAGAGGGTCCACGGGCAGTTCGCGGCGGGATCGACGGGGCAGACGATCTTGCGGCGCTTGATGTCCACGAAGGTGGGGAGAGGGTGCTCGGTCTCCGAGCCCGTGGCGACGAGGCCGGGCGCGTCAAGCTCGCCAACGGCACTGAAGTGCTTACGCCATCGCTCGTCGAGGACGGTGTTGGT